>JABFXT010000100.1 GCA_013361595.1 Nocardia sp.
TCAACATCCGCACGGTCGCCCAGGAGGTCGACGGTGCGATCGTCAAACCGAACGACACCTTCTCCCTGAACACCCACACCGGCCCCCGCACCGCGGCCGAAGGCTATGTGGAATCCGGCATCATCGACCACGGCCGGCCCAGCAAGGCCGTCGGCGGAGGGATCAGCCAGTTCGCGACCACCCTCTACAACGCCGCGTATTTCGCGGGTCTCGAGGACGCGGGCCACACCGAACACAGCTATTACATCTCCCGCTACCCGGCGGCCCGGGAAGCGACCGTGTTCGACGGTGCCATCGACCTCCAGTTCCGCAACAACACCACGCACGGTGTGTACATCCAGGCTTTCGCGGACAGCTCCGAGGTGACGGTCCGTATCTGGGGCACCAAGACGGTGAACGTGCAATCCTTCACCGGCGAGAAGAGCAAGCCGACCGAACCGGAGACCATCAAGCTGCCCGAGGGCGACGACTGTATCGCTTCGACCGGCGCGCCGGGATTCACCATCTCCGACACCCGGGTGATCACCGATATCAATACCGGCGCCGAGGTTTCCCGGACCACCCGCACCGTGAAGTACGACCCGGTGCCGGAGGTCGAATGCGAAGCCCCGGACAAGAAACCGGAGGAATCCGGGAACGATTCGAGCAGCGGCAGTCAGCCCAGCACCGGTAGTCCGCCCACCAGCACCCGGCCCGGTCGCCCGGGATCCCGCTGAACCTCATCGGCACTCCGGCCGAGCACCACCAGCCCGGATCTGCACAACGAGCACGAGACCAGTTCTCTACCAACCCAGCCGGTGCCGTCGGACACAGCCGTCCAACAGCCACCTGCCGAACCGGTGATCTCGAACCGCACTGCTGTCCCACGCCGGCGCCGGTTCGAGCTGAATCAGCTGCCGCCACTGCCGCAGCAGATGCACCTACCGGAGATTCCTGCTCGTCCTGCGCCCGCGCTCACTATCCAGACCATTCTTGCCATGACCACGGAGGTCATTGAGGGACGCCACGCGATCGCCGCGGCCGTGCAGGAGGGTCTGAACGGGTTCATGAAGGGGACCCGGATGCCGAAACCGGAGGTACTGCGCCTGCGCACTCCAGCACCGGCCACCGCTGTACTGACCACCCGGGCCGGGCGTCCGCGTCGGTGAACGCCGGTTACAGCGGGGTCTTCATGAGCAACACGTTGTACTGACGGTGCACCGTCAGCAGGAAGTACAGGTCGCTACCGGTCTGGTAGGGGAAGATCATCGGCGCGTACGCGGTCGGGAGCGCGGCCGCCTCCAGCAGCACCCGGGGAGCGCTCCATGGCCCCTCCGGTGCGTCCGCGGTCCGGAGTACCACCGAGTTGAACGGATCGGTCGTCGTCATCACGAACTTGTGCAGATAGTCGTTCCACTGCACCGACAGCTCGGCCACCCCGTCGACGACCGGCGCGGCCGCCTTGGCGTCGTTCGGCTTCCAGCCGCGGCCGTCCCAGTACTCGTAGGCGTCCAGATTCGCGATATCGGCTTCGCGCACCCGTGATACGAACCCCGGATGGTTGCGGCCCGCCGGAGTGCCGTACCGGTACACGAACCCGGCATTCTTCACGAAGGCGTTCTGCTGGAACCGCTCGTGCCCGTCCACATTCCCGCGTCGTGTATTCGGCAGCTGGGCCCAGGTGCGCCCCCCGTCGCCGGACGCTGCGAGCGTGGAGAAGTTGGTGTTCCACAGACCATGGTCCCCCCACTCCTTCACCGACATCATGCTCATGTACTGCACCCCGCCCACCGAGATACCGGCGGTGGGGATCAAACTGATCTCTATACCCGGAATCTTGGGGCTGGGCAGCGGATTCGGCACCGCGCCGTCGAAGACGATGCCCTGCCCGGGATCCTTGGTGTGGCTGAAGAACAGGGCATTGCTGGTCCACGCCCACACACTGCCGGCCAGCAGATTCGGCACCCCCAGGCCCGCGGAATCACCGAACGCGGTCAGCATCGTGCCGGCTCCGTCGTCCCACATGACGCCGAGATCCGTGCCGAGCACATTCACCTGCTGGGTCCGGTTGGGGCTGTCCAACCCGGTCACCTGATATATGGCCTGGGTGGGTCCCGGCAAGGTGGGTAGCCCCCGGGGCTCACCGTTGATGCCGGGGATCGGATTCACATTGTTCGGATCGGCGACCGCCGGACCGGCCAGGACAAGCGCGGCGACGGCACCGGCGACACCGGTACGCACGAGGACGGACAACGGTCGGCGGCTCATTATCGATGTCCTCCTGCTGGGCGGCGAGGTGGTTTCGGTGGCTCATCTTGCCATGCTGGGTCCGCCGGCGCCCCCGCACCTGCTATTGCCGGATATATGCCTCGATGCCGTCGAGGATCCGCGCGAGTCCGAACTCGAAGCCGTCGAGCGGCGGCTCGTCGGTGAGGTATGCCGGGTCCTCGAGCAACTCTGCGACCGCGTTCAGATTGCGGGCGCGCAGTTGCTCGTACAAGAAGAGACGGGTCGCGCGGATCGCTTGCTGTTGATCGGGATTCGCACGCCGCAGTGCTACTGGAGCCGGAGTGTTGCGATGGAGGTCGGCGCCGTATCGCGCATGGCTGTCGAGTAGGTACGCACAGTTCAGCATCTGCTGTGCGGCCATGCCGGTCGGTGCGAGGGCGGTGATGAGAGCATCCAGCCAGGCCGCGTTGTGTGGGGTGAGCGGAATGGTCGTCGGTGCGTCCAGCAGCCACGGACGCGATAGAAAGCGTTCGAAGAGCCGGCGCGACCACAGCGCGGCTCCGTCTCGCCAGTTACCGTTCCGCAGTGCCGGCGGGTCGCCCCAGGCGCGGTCGGCCACGAGGCTGATCAGCTCATCTCGCGAGCTGATGTAGCGGTACAAGGCGTTGGTGGTCACGCCGATCCGGCCGGCCACCTTCGGAAGCGAAGCCGCGGCGAGGCCCTCGGTATCGGCCAGGTGGGTCGCGACCGTCACGATCTCCTCGACCGTATGCGCCGGCTTGGGGCCGCGTCGCGGGCCGACGCCGGTAACACCCCAGGCCGCGGCCAGGCCGGGCGGTAGCGCCTCGGGAACGGTGCCGGTGGCCTCGGCCTCCAGCGCGGCTTCGTCATCCGCCGCCGTGCCTCGGGAACTGTCGGGTGGGGTCACAGCCGGAATCCTTCCAGAGAGGCGCATCCAAACAGTAGACGCCATGCACAGTTGTAGTTACTGTGCATGGCATGAACAGTTCATTGCATGCACAGATATCGTTTTCGGATTCCGCGCGTCGCTGGGTGGGTGTTGCCGCGATCCTCGGCGCCGTCTTCGCGATGGCCGAGCTTCCGCTCTACTTCGTCGTTCCGGCGTGCGACCCGCCGAGGTGCGGGGTCGACACCGGCAGCCTCATGCCGGACTGGTTGATCCTCACCCGCACGCTGTTGAACTTTCTCGCGCTCACGCTGTTCCTGGTTTTCATGACCGGTATCCGGCCACTGATCACGCGGGCGGACGCTCGCTACGAATGGTTCGGTGCGCTCGCCGGCACCGCCGGCATAGCGTGGACGATTTTCGATATGGTCGCCAAGGGCCTCGAGGGTGGCACCGCGATCAAGACCGTTGCCCGGATCGACCCGACCCGAACCGTTCCCACCTACCTGCTCTACGGCAGCATCAGCCATCTGATGCTGCTCGTCTTCGGCCTTGCCTTCGGGTACGCGGTCCTGCGCAGCCGTGCTCTCCCGCGCTGGATCGGCTGGTCCTCGTTCGCGATCGCCGCCGTGCATCTCGCGGGTGTGCCGTCGATGTTCTTCGGCTACAACTCGTCACAGTTCTACGCATCCAACGGATGGGGCGCGGTCGCGATGTTCAACGGCTACGCGGCCATCTGGCTCGCGATCGTCGGTGTCGCGGTCCTGATGAAGAAGACGCCCCACGGCGTCGAAGTCCCGCTCCCGTTCGCACCTGATCAGGCGGGTCACCGTCTCGATCTGCCGGCACTGCCCTGACGCCGCGGGCCGGAGGCCCGGCGCGTACCGCCTCCACGCCGTGCTCCCGACATCACAACCGAGAAGGCCCCGGGCCACGGTGCGTAACCGTGGCCCGGGGCCTTGACACTGTCCGGTGCGGAGCCTCAGAAGGCCGCTTCGTCCAGCTCCATGATGTCGTTGTCGAGATTCGACAGCACGGCGCGGGTGGCGGTCAGCTCCGGGAGGATGTTGCGGGCGAAGAACTGGGCCACGGCGACTTTGCCCTGGTAGAAGTTCTTGTCCGCGCCTTCGGCACCCGCGTCGAGGGCCTTACCGGCGACCTCGGCGTGCCGCAGCAGCTGCCAGCCGATGAGCAGATCGCCGACCGAGAGCAGGAAGCGCACCGAACCCAGGCCGACCTTGTAGAGCTCGTCGGTCTGCTCCTGCGCACCCATCAGATGCCCGGTGAGGGTGGCGGCCATGGCCTGCACATCCTCGAGCGCGGTCGCCAGCAGTTTCCGCTCACCCTTGAGGCGGCCGTTGCCCGCCTCCGAGTCGATGAACTTCTGGATCTGGCCGGCGACATGCGCCAGGGCCACACCGCGATCGCGGGCGATCTTGCGGAAGAAGAAGTCCTGCGCCTGGATGGCGGTGGTGCCCTCGTACAGCGAGTCGATCTTGGCGTCGCGGATGTACTGCTCGATCGGGTAGTCCTGCAGGAAGCCGGAACCGCCCAGGGTCTGCAGTGATTCGGTCAGGTACTGGTAGGCCCGCTCCGAACCCACGCCCTTCACGATCGGCAACAGGAAATCGTCCATCCGGTGCGCGGTTTCGGCGTCGACCCCGGAAACCAGTTCCGCCACATCGGCGTTCTGATGGATCGCGGTGTAGAGATAGACCGCGCGCAGTCCCTCGGCGTAGGCCTTCTGCATGGCCAGGCTGCGCCGCACATCGGGATGGTGGGTGATGGTCACCCGTGGCGCGGTCTTGTCCGACATCTGGGTCAGATCGGCGCCCTGTACCCGTTCCTTCGCGTACGCGAGCGCGTTCAGGTATCCGGTGGAGAGGGTCCCGCTGGATTTGACACCCACCATCATGCGGGCGTTCTCGATAACCTTGAACATCTGCGCGATACCGTCGTGGTTGTCCCCGACCAGCCATCCCACGGCGGGTTTGTCGCCGCCGAAGGTGAGCTCACAGGTGGGCGAGGACTTCAGGCCCATCTTGTGTTCGACATTGGTGACGTACACCCCGTTGCGCTCGCCCAGTTCCAGAGTCTGCGGATCGAACAGGAATTTCGGTACATAGAACAGCGACAGCCCCTTGGTACCCGGCCCCGCGCCCTCGGGCCGCGCCAGCACCAGATGGAAGACGTTCTCCGCGGTATCGCCGACATCGGCGCCGGAGATGAAACGTTTGACACCGTCGATATGCCAGGTGCCGTCGGCCTGTTCGACGGCCTTGGTCCGGCCGGCGCCCACATCCGAACCCGCGTCGGGCTCGGTGAGCACCATGGTGCCCTGCCAGTGCCGGTCGAAACCGGCGGCGGCCCAATGCTTCTGCTGTTCGTTGCCGATTCCGAACAGAACCTGCGCCATCACCGCGCCCATATCGAAGAACACCGCGGACGGGTTGGCGCAGGTGATCATTTCGCTGACCGCCCAGCACAGCGCGGCGGGTGCCGGCATACCGCCCATCTCCGCGGGCTTGCCGAGACGGTTCCAGCCGGCGTCGCGGATGGCGTGCACGGTTTTGGCGAGAGCTTCCGGGACAGTGACCGAATGGGTCTCGGGCACGAATTCCACCGGATCCCGGTCGGCGGCCGCGAAGGACTCCGCCACCGGCCCCTCGGCCAGGCGTTTGACCTCCGCCAGGATCTCCCGCGCGGTATCGGTGTCCAGATCCCCGTATGCGCCGGAATCGAGAATCTTGCCCAGCTCGAACACCTCGAACAGGTTGAATTCGATATCACGCAGATTCGCCTGGTAGTGACCCACGGCTGTCCTCCTGGTCGGTGCGCTCGGCGGCCGGGCCGACCGCCTGGTTACAGGCTTTTCGACATCGTACGAACGCCAAGCGTGCCGGACGCGGCGCCGGGTACGCAACCGTAGCCTCGGCCCGGCCGCTCACCGGGCCGGAAGGGGTGTCCGGGACAGCATTCGCGCTCGCTCAGCACCCGGGTTGCAGTGGCCAGCACTCCACCGGGCCACCGGACACCGGGACAGTCGGTTCGACAGTGGTACTCGGCGGCGCCGCCGGCTCGGTGGCGGGCCCGTCGGCCAGCAGGGATCCGACGATCGCGCCCAGCACCACGATCATGCCCAGCACCGCCACAGTGAGCACCACCCAGCCGACGGCATCCTGAGTTCGACCCGAATCCGGGCGGCGCCAAATCGGCCGCTGCCGCGGCGCCCTGGGCGGCTCCGGCAGTTTGTCCTCGAAACCCGCGGCGATCAGCTCACCGCGTTCCGGCGCCCAACCGGTGAGTGCCCGGGTCGCCGCGCAGA
>JABFXT010000895.1 GCA_013361595.1 Nocardia sp.
ACTGCCGCGGATGAGCAGGTGAACACGGGAGGCGCCGTCCGCGAGAAACACGGTGGCCTGTCCGGCGGAGTTTCCGCCGCCGACGATGGCCACCGGTTCGGTGCCGCACATCCGCGCTTCCTGATGGGTCGCGGCGTAATACACGCTCGTTCCCTCCAGCGCTTCGATCCCCGGGACGGTCAGCTTGCGGTATCGCGCACCGGTGGCGAACACGATGGCCCGGCCGCGAACCACACCGCCGTCCGCGAGCGGGAGCGCGTGGTGCCCGTCCTCGGGCACCAAACCGGTCACCTCCGCTGACACCAGCAGCCGGGCGCCGAACTTCCCGGCCTGGATCACGGCCCGCTCGGCCAATTCGGCGCCGGAGATACCGGCCGGGAACCCGAGGTAGTTCTCGATCCGGGAGGAGGTACTGGCCTGCCCGCCCGCGGCGATCGACTCCAGTGTCACCGTGTTCAACCCGTCCGAAGCGCCGTACACGGAAGCGGCCAGACCGGCCGGTCCCGCCCCCACCACGATGAGGTCGCGCACGTCCTGGGTCGCGTCCCGGACCGGGTCCGGAGCCGGAAGCCCGACGATGCGGGCGAGTTCGGCGTTCGGCGGATTGCGCAGCACCTTCTCCCCATGCCAGATCACGACGGGTGTGTCCTCGGGAGCGATGTCCAGGCTGCGCAGCAGCTGCTCTGCCCTGTCGTCCTGCTCCACATCGATCAACCTGTGCGGCAACCGGTTTCGCATGGCGAATTCGCGAAGCCGCAGCGTGTCGGGTGAATAGCAGGAGCCGATTATCCGGAACCCCGAACCGAGCCCGATCAGCAGGTGCCGGCGGATCAGGTAGGCGCGCAGGATCAGATCGCTGAGCACGAGGTCGTGCGCCACCAGCTCACGCACCCGCTCGGCCGGGACGACGAGTATCTCGCCGTCCTCGATCGCCTCGGCGGTGAAGAACGCCACCTGGCCTTCCAGCAGCCCGAGCTCGCCCAGGAATCGGCCGGGACCGTGCACCCGCAGTATCCGGCGTTCGCCTGCTTCGTCGCCCTCGTCGATGATCGCGACCCTGCCCGAGAGGATCACGAAGAAGTCCTTGCTGGGTTCGCCCTCTCGGATCAGCACCTCGCCGGCGCGTACCGGTCGACGCGCGCCCCCGACTTCGAGGGTCGCGACCTGGTCGTCCGTCAGCCGCGGGAATGCACCCAGCTCATCGGGAGTCTCGTCGTCGGCCTGCTGGATGTCGGGGACGGCCACGGGGTCCTCAGACGAGGTTCTGGTCGACATAGCACCAGCGCCAATCTTCGCCCGGCTCCATCGACTGCACGATCGGATGACCGACGACGCCGGCGTGCGCGCTCGCGTGCCTGCCCGGTGAGGAGTCGCAGCAACCGACGTGTCCGCACGTCAGGCACAGCCTCAGATGTACCCACGGGGTGCCGAGGCGAAGGCATTCCTCGCAGCCCTGCGGGGTCCGGGGTACGACGGGCCGGATGGCGGTCACGTGCGGGTCCACAGGTGCAGAAGTCATGACTTCGTCTCCTTGCCTACCTTTGCCGACAGCGCCTGATCGAGCCAGGCGCGCAGTTGTGGTACCGGAGCGGCGCCCGCCTGACGTGCCAGGACTTCACCCCGGTCCAGCACGAGCAGCGTCGGCACGGCGCGGACGGCGAACCGTTCGGCGGTCTGGGGCGCGGCATCCACATCGGTCTTCACCAGCTTGATCCGACCCGCCCGTTCCCGGGCGAGCTGCTCGAGCGCCGGGCTGACCATGCGGCACGGGCCGCACCAGGTCGCCCAGAGGTCGACGAGCACCGGCACCGAGGACTTCTCGGCGATCTCCGCGAAGTCATCGTCTGCTGCCGAGGCTATCCAGGGCAGCGGCTCGTGGCAGTTCCCGCAGCGCGGTGTGCCTGCTCCTGCTGCGGGGACCTTGTTCATCTTGCCGCAGTTCGGGCATTCCACCCTTTCGGATCCCATGACCGCACCCCCTCACGCCGCCGCGACAGCGGGCTCGGCATAGGCGACGGCGAGCTCACCGCCGTCCACCGTGACACGGATGACGCCGCCCGGTTCGATCTCGCCACGCAACAGCGCGCGACCGATCTTGGTCTCGACCTCGTGAGCGATGTATCGCCGCAGCGGCCGCGCGCCGTAGACCGGGTCGAATCCGTGTTCGGCGATGAGCCGGCGTGCTTCCGCGGTGATGTCCAGGTGTATCTGCCGCTGCTCCAGCCTGTTCCGAAGATCGATGAGTTGTATATACACGATGTGCTCGATCTGAGACAGGGTGAGTGGGGTGAACAACACGATGTCGTCGACCCGGTTGAGGAACTCCGGACGGAAGTGGCCGCGCAGTTCCCCCAGCACCCGCTCGCGTGCGTCCGGCTTGATCTCACCGTTGGCAGTGACGCCGTCGAGAAGGTGATGAGATCCGATATTGGAGGTCATGATGATCACGGTGTTGCGGAAATCGACCTGCCTGCCCTGGGAGTCGGTGATCCGGCCGTCATCGAGCACCTGCAGCAGGGTGTTGAAGACGTCGGCGTGGGCCTTCTCGATCTCGTCGAAGAGCACCACGGAGTACGGCTTGCGGCGCACCGCCTCGGTGAGCTGGCCGCCCTCGTCGTAGCCGACGTACCCGGGGGGCGCGCCGATGAGCCTGCTCACCGTATGCCGCTCCTGGTATTCGCTCATGTCCAGGCGCACCATATTGTCTTCGCTGTCGAAGAGGGCACCGGCCAGTGTCTTCGCGAGCTCGGTCTTTCCGACGCCGGTCGGGCCCAGGAAGATGAACGAGCCGATGGGGCGGCGTGGATCGCGGATACCGGAGCGCGCCCGGATCACCGCGTCCGCGACCAGTTGCACCGCTTCGTCCTGGCCGACGACCCTTTCGTGCAGAATCTCGTCGAGCTTGAGCAGTTTCTCCCGCTCGCCTTCCTGTAGCCGGGCGACGGGGATGCCCGTCCATGCGGCGACGATCTCCGCGATTTCGTCTTCGGTGACGACCTCGCGCAGTAACGGATTCCCGCCTTGCCGGGTGGTCAGTTGCTCCTCTGCCGCCGCGAGCCTGCGTTCCAGCTCGGTGATTTCGCCGTATCGCAGCTCGGCGGCCCGATCGAGGTCGTAGTTGCGCTCCGCTTCCTCGGCTTCGTGGCGTAGTCGTTCCAGCTCTCCGCGCAGTTCCTGCACCCGACGGATCGCCTGCCGCTCCGCCTCCCACTGTGCGTGCCGGGCGTCGGCTTCGGCTCTCAGGTCGGCCAGTTCCTTGCGCAGCTCTTCGAGGCGCGCCTTGCTGGACGCGTCCGCGTCCTTGGACAGCGCGGCCTCTTCGATCTCCAGCCGGGTGACTTTCCGGGTGAGTTCGTCGAGTTCGGCGGGCATCGAATCTATTTCGGTGCGCAGCCGCGCGCAGGCCTCGTCCACCAGGTCGATCGCTTTGTCGGGGAGGAAGCGGTCGGTGATGTACCGGTGTGAGAGGGTCACCGCGCCCACCAGTGCGCCGTCCTGGATCTTCACGCCGTGGAACACCTCGAGGCGTTCCCGGAGACCGCGCAGAATCGAGACCGCATCCTCGACGGTGGGCTCGTCGACCAGAACAGTCTGGAAGCGACGCTCCAGGGCCGCGTCGGATTCGATGTGCTTGCGATACTCGTCGAGTGTGGTGGCACCGATCATGTGCAGTTCGCCGCGGGCGAGCATCGGTTTGAGCATATTGCCGGCGTCGAGCGACCCCTCGCCGCCGACCGATCCCGCGCCGACGACGGTATGCAATTCGTCGACGAACAACAGGATGCGGCCCTCGGCCGCCTTGACCTCGGACAACACCGCTTGTAGTCGCTCTTCGAACTCGCCGCGGTATTTCGCACCCGCTACCAGTGAGCCCATGTCGAGCGAGAAGATCGTCTTGTCCCGCAGGCCCTCGGGCACGTCGCCACGGACGATCCGCTGTGCGAGGCCCTCGACGATCGCGGTCTTACCGACGCCGGGGTCGCCTATCAGTACGGGATTGTTCTTCGTCTTCCGGCTCAAGATCTGCGTCACCCTGCGGATCTCCGCATCTCGGCCGATGACCGGATCGAGTTTGCCTGCCCGTCCCTCGGAGACGAGGTCACGTCCGTACTTCTCCAAGGCCTCGTATGCGCCTTCGGGAGTCGCCGAGGTAACACGCTGATTGCCCCGCACCGCGGTCAAGGCGCTGAGGAAGGACTCTCGCGTGACCCCGTGACTCGCCAGGACCCGTCCGGCCGCACTGGCCGACCCCTCCTCGGCGAGGGCCATCACCAGATGTTCCACCGAGACATAGGAATCCTTGAGCCGCTTCGCCTCCCGTTCCGCGGCGTCGAGCAGCTTGGCCAGCCGCTGGGTGATCATCACTTGGCCCGGCGTCGCGCCGGGCCCGCTGACCTTCGGCCGGCGCGACAGTTCACGCTCCAGATCGGATCGCAGGGCATCGATGTTCGCGCCGGCCTGCTCGAGCAGTCTGGGTACCAGTCCTCCTGGCTGGTCGACCAATGCGAGCAGCAGGTGCTCTCCGTCGACCTCGGTGTGACCCATTCTGGTCGCTACGTTCTGGGCTTCCTGCAGAGCTTCTCGTGACTTCTCGGTCAGGCTGCCGGTATCCATGGGGGCGTCCTCCTTCTGCGGGAAGCGGCTTCGAGTTCCTCGATTCGATCCAGCAGATCGAGCACGAGCCCGATTGCCGAGTAGTTCAGGCCCAGACCGGTTCGCAGCCGTTGGATGCGGGCCGCGTGGGCCACCGCGGATGGTTCGAACGACAGCTCGCCGCCGGCACCACGATGGGCGTCGAGCAGTCCGAGAGCGACCAGTTTTCGGGCCAGGTCGGGGTGTAGCCCGGTTCGTTCGGCGAAGGTATCCGGCGACAATCCGGTACGGCGAACCAAGACGTACCGGGCGCCCGGCAGTGGAGTGCTCATTTCACTTTCCTCGGATCGAAGTTCGACTCGTCGGCCAATTGCTCGAACAGGTCCCGTTCGCGTGCTGTCGGTTTCGACGGCACCATCACCTTGATCTCGGCGTAGAGGTTGCCGGCGGGGCCACGTGGATTGGGCATTCCTTCTCCGCGCAAGCGCAGCTTCCTACCCGTCGACGAGCCCGGCACCACTTTGACTTTCGCCTCGCCGCCGGGGGTGGGCACGACGACGGTCGCGCCGAGGACCGCTTCCCAGGGCGATACCGGCAGGTCGACATAGATGTCACGGCCCTGCACCCGGAACCGGGGATGCGGCCTGATCCGCACCACGAGATACAGATCTCCCGGCGGCGCGTCACCACCGCCCCGGCCGCCCTGCCCGGCCAGCCGGATTCGCTGCCCGTCCAGGACACCGGCCGGAATATCGACGTCGTATTGCCGTCCA
Organism: Nocardia sp.; assembly: GCA_013361595.1. Classification (GTDB taxonomy): domain Bacteria; phylum Actinomycetota; class Actinomycetes; order Mycobacteriales; family Mycobacteriaceae; genus Nocardia. The sequence goes on from JABFXT010000895.1 coordinate 5,367, forward strand.
TCCAGTCCGAGAGTGCGTTTGCCGCCCCGATACGCCTCTTCCAGCGTCAGTTCCAGTTCCGCTTCCTGATCGGCCCCGGGAATCGGCCCGTACCCGCCACCGCCGGTGAACATCTGCCCGAAGAGATCCTCGAAGTCGACCGGGCCCTGACCACCGAAACCGCGACCGAAATGCACTCTAGCGCCCCCGCCGCCAAACCCCGCGCCACCGTATCCTCCACCGGCGCCGGCCCGAACCCGTTCGTCGTAGTCCTCGGGCACCCGCCGGAAGTCCGCACCGAATCGGTCGTAGCGTGTGCGGGTGTCCGGGTCGGACAACACCTGGTAGGCCTCGTTCACCTCTTTGAACGTGTCCTCCGCAGTGGGGTCCTTGTTCACGTCGGGGTGGTACTTACGAGCCAGCTTTCGGTACGCCTGCTGGATTTCGTCGGCGTCGGCGCCACGCGGGACTCCGAGAACTTCGTAGTAATCGCGCGCCATCGCTGCTCACCCCTCGGGTCGGCTGACGACCACCGCGGCGGGACGCAACTGCCGCCCGTCCTCGCCATAGCCCGGCCGCACGACCTCGACCACAGTCCCGGAATCGAGGTCGGGGCGGTCCACCACACCGACCACTTCGTGCAGTTCCGGGGAGAACGGGACACCGACCTCGTCGTGGCGTTCGAAGCCGAACTGTGACAGCACCTGCACCGCCTGATCCCGGATCGCCTTCACACCCTCGACGACAGCCTGCGGATCGCTCCCGGCATGGGCCAGCGCGAGCTCCAGATTGTCCAGAACCGGCAGCCACGCCGCGGAAACCTTCGCCACCTCGGCAGCACGTTCCCGGCCCAGATCCTTGGCATAGCGTTTGCGCAGGTTGTCCAGATCCGCGAGAGCCCTGCGCCAGCGGTCCTCGAGTTGAGCCGACTCGCTCTCCGTACCGGTGGAATCAGGTGGTGTCTCGGCCTGGTCCCGGTCGGTACCCTCGGTAGCCGGCTCGGTCGTCGAACGATCTGCAGACCTCTCCATCGCGTACCTCAGCTCCGGTCGAATTCGGCGTCGATCACATCGTC
>JABFXT010000888.1 GCA_013361595.1 Nocardia sp.
ACCCGAACAAATATTGGGATCAATGGTCGGGGCGCCAGCGCTGCCACTCGAGCCGCGGGCAGCCGGATCTCCGGGGATCTGCCAGGATGACCCCATGAGGACCACGGCCGCGCCCGGCACGATCTCCGCCGGGACTCTGGTTCTGCTGACCGCGCTGTATTTCGCCCAGGGACTGCCCTACGGGTTCTTCACCCAGGCACTACCCGTCGTACTCCGCGAATCGGGTTTCTCGCTCATCCAGATCAGTGCCACCGGAATCCTGTTCGCCCCGTGGGCCCTGAAATTCCTGTGGGCACCCTACGTCGACCACTACGGCACCCGGCGGCAGTGGCTGCTGACCCTGCAGCTCACCGCCTCGGCGGTGACGCTCGGGCTGGCCTGCCTGGACCTCTCGTCGTCGCTGCGCTGGCTGCTGGTGGGGATCGCGGTGATCAACGCGGTCTCCGCCACCCAGGACATCGCCACCGACGGCCTCGCCGTTCAACTCCTCGGACCTCGGCAGCGCGGCCTGGGCAACGGCATCCAGGTCGGCGCCTACCGGATCGGCATGATCGTCGGTGGCGGCGCACTCCTGTGGCTGTTCGCGCTGGCAGGGTGGCGCAGCCTGTTCATCGCCATGTCGATCCTGCTGCTGGCCACCGCGATCCCGGTGTGGTGGTCACCGCGCACCCCGGTCCGCAGCACGCCGCGGGAAATTTCACCGAGCCCGGCGGGGCTGGTGCTCGGATGGTGGAAACGCCTGCGCCGGCCGGGAATGATCGCTTTCATCCTGCTCATCGGCGGCTTCAAATTCGGCGATTCGATGGGCTCGGCGATGGTCGGTCCGTACATGTCCGATACCGGACTCACCCTCGGCCAGATAGCGCTGGTCAAAGGCGTGCTGTCCTCGGCGGGCGCCCTCGGCGGCGCGGCGCTGGGCGGATGGCTGTGTTATCGGTACGGCCGGCGTCGTGCCCTGCTGGTCGGCGGCATCACGCAGACCGCGAGCCTTGCCCTCTATCTCTTCTCGGCACTCGGGGTCGGCGGGTTCGAGTTGATCGTCACCGCGAGCCTCGCCGAACACATCCTCGGCGGCGCCGCGACCGTGGCGGTGTTCACCCTCATGATGGACGCCTCCGATCCCGACCACGCCGGCAGCGACTACACCCTGCTGGCCTGCGCGGTCGTGACGGTCCAGGGAATCGCCGGGTTCGCCGCGGGGACGGTCGGCGAACTGCTCGGCTATCCGGCGCTGTTCGGGACGAGCCTGGTGCTGTCGGGAATCGGTTGCGCCGCAATGATCATCGCTACGGATCGAGGGGCCGGTCCGGTGGGGGTCCGTACCGTGTGGGCGGCATCAGCTCGGACGCCGCCGCATCGCCCGGCCCCGCCTCTCGTCGGTGGTGGATGAGCTCGGGCCGGGTGGCCGGTCCCGGCCGGCGCGGATAGTCGCCGACCGCCATAGCGTTGTGGACGCGAGCGCTCTTGCTGGTGAGACGCAGAAAGGCACCGCTGAGCCCGGCGGGCAGTACGGAGAGCAGGCGAGTGGCCTGGGCCAGGCCGTGGACCCCGAGCCGGGAGGTCGGTATCAGGGATTTCGCCGCGCTCAGCGCGACCGCGTGACTCGCCCGCACCTGTGCCGCCATCGCGCGCTCGTAGGCGGGAAACGCCCGCCGGACGTCGCCGCCCGCCCGGGCCAGCTCGCCGGCCAGCACATACGCGCCGACGACAGCGAGACTCGTACTGCCGCCCACGGCCGGTCCGGGGCAATACCCCGCGTCACCGACCAGCGTCACACGCCCACGTGACCAGGTGTCCATGCGGAGCTGGGTGATCGAATCGAAATAGAAGGCCGGGGTGTGGTCCAGCGCGTCCAGCCAGCGACCCACCTCGGAGCCGGTCCCACGGAACGCCGCCCGCAACAGTTCTTTCTGACGCGGTACATCGCCCGGGTGGAAGTCGAGCACCTTTTCACTCCGGAACAGGAACAATGCGCGGGCGTCGTCGTGGTGCCGCGCGCGGTACATTCCGGCGGTGCGCCCGACGCCGGCATGGATGCGGAGCTCGCCGTCGACATCGGGGATACCGGGCAGCGTGAGCACCGCGAAGTAGGCCCCGGTGGCGGTGCTGAAACCGGGCTCGTCACCGAAGACGAGCCGGCGCACCGTGGAATGCAACCCGTCCGCCCCGACGACCAGATCGAAACGGCGCGCAACGGCGTCCTCGAACAGTACCTCGCCGGCCGGCGAGATCGCCGTGATCGAGTCGCCGAACAGGTACTCGACATCGTCGCGGGTGGCGTCGTAGTAGATCTCGCTCAGATCGTCACGCATGATCTCGGCATGCCGATCGGGCGCGGCACCGAAAATCCTGGACAGATCCACGCGTACCGGCCGCCGCCGTCCTTCGGGGAAGAGAGCCAGCCGGGTCGTACCGGTCGTTCGCGCCTCGATATCCGGGAGCAGGCCCATTTTCTCGGAGACGGCCATCGCCGGGCGGAACAGGTCGACCGCGTGGCCGCCGGTCTTGCGCGGCCCCGGCGCACGCTCGACGATCGTGACGGAAAAGCCTTGCCGGGTAAGCCAGTACGCGAGCACGGGGCCGGCTATGCCGGCGCCGGAGATGAGAATTCGCACGGTATGTCCTCAGTGGTTCGCGGTGGAGTCGCGGATGAGACCGGCGGCGGCACGATCCGCGACACCCACCCTGACGGGCGACGGCATTCCACGTCTTGAACAAATGTCGGCACCGGGAGTACACACCGCGCGAGTTACACATGCCCGGTAACGATCCACACCCGTTTCCGACCCCGCCCCCGACACCGCATGAGCGGCTCGCCGGAGCGACAGCGGCCCACCGGCACGGCGGTGCGTTATCGTCGGCTCCCTGATGGACCTGCCGATCGGCCCGAAGCAGTGGTCCCGGCGTTCGGCACCGACCCGGAGTGCGGCAACAGGGAGCAACCGTGGACATCACCGACCTGATCCTCGACGACCACCATGAGCAACGGCGACTCTTCGCGATCCTGGAGCAGATAGATCGCGGCGATACCGCTGTACTGTCCGCGATCTGGGGCAGGCTCGCCGCCTTCCTGGAACTGCACGCGCAGGCGGAAGAGGAGATCTTCTATCCGGCACTGCTACAGGTCGGAATCGCGGCCCGCCGGGCCGCCGGCGTGGAGGCGGAGACACTCGACGCGGTACACGACCACAACGAGATCAGGGATGCTGTGGCCGAGGTGGCCCGCCACCGGGTCGGCACCGAAGACTGGTATGCCGCGGTCGCCGCCGCGAACACTGCCAACAGCGACCATATGGCCGAGGAAGAACGGGAAGGCCTCACCGACTTCCGCCGCCTGGCGAAGCTGCCCCGCCGGCATCAGCTCGCCGTCGCCTTCGCCGCGTACGAGGCACGTAACTATGCCGGGGTCCGACCGGTCGACAAGGATCCCGCCGGTTACATCCGCGCCACCGAGGAAAAGCTGCGGAGCACCACCCGTGGATCTTTGAGCGTCGGAACCCTGAAACGGACCCGGGACTTCATCTGATCGGATGCCGGCTGCGCGCCGGTACGAAAGATGCGAGTAACAACCGCGGGCCGTATGCGATGTTTTCCGTACAGCATCGATTCAGGAGGTTCGAAATGCGATCTGCGAAAAGGCTTGCAGCCGGTGCCGCCGTTGTCACCGCAACCGCGGCCGCTGCACTCGCGGGTGGTGGCGTGGCCCAGGCCGACGTTCCGGTGTGGCAGGCCAACTGTCACGTCTACAACGTCTTCAACACCGGCGGAATGGCCAATTGTGAATTGCCCACCTGGCACCAGGTGAAACTCACCTGCGTTGCGTGGCCCGTTCCGTTCACCTACTGGAAATACGGTCCGGTGCAGTATGGTCAGAACCAGTCCTGGGCCAGTTGTGATTCGTTCAACGCGATGGTGCGCGTGGAGGTCATCCAGGCATAGGGCGCGCTCGGCCGATCGGCCCGGCGCGTGCTCTCAAATACGTAGGAACCCTGCGGGGATACGAACTTACACACGCCGAGGAGTTCGTCATGCCGTACACAGTGGATTTCGATACCGTATCGACCGCCGGGCTGGAATCGTCTCCGGTCGCCGGAGCACTGGCCGGGCTACGGGCGAACGAAGCCCGGTACTTTCGCAACAAATACGGCCATGTATTCACCGTCGAACCCGCGAAAAACGCGGAGTCGACCATCGACCGGGTGAGTCGCATTCTCGACGAAGAACGCGGTATCGTTATTCGCTCCCGCCCACTGGAGGCAACGGATTTCCAAGTGGAAGACATTCGTTTCTCCTATGTCTTCTACGAAAGCGGTCTATCGATCAACGTGATGTATTCGGTCGACAGCGCCGGCAAACGCGCGGTCGGCTTCAAACTCTCCGAAGGAATGGAAGTCCCCACCGAACTGGACTCCTTCAAGTTCGCACGACAGAAGTCGAAGCTGGCGGGGACCATCCGCGGCTCCTACTTCGTCATCAAGAACCAGTACTGACCGCCGACGACTCCCCAACTACCGTCCTCCCTGCCACCGGCCGGAACCCGCACCGATGAATTCCGGGCGGCTCCCCCGTCGGCACCTCTGGATGACCCACAGGCGCGGGCCGCACCGGGACTGCCCCGGCCCGGGAGAACACAGGGAGGCACTCGGATGCGTGAGTCGATACCGGGCTCGAACGTCTCGCTCGGCGGCGAAAGCGCCGATATGGACAACCGGATCCCGGCCGCCGGGCCGATCGCCGACGGCCCCGGACCGGGGCAGCCGAGCCGGAGCGATGAGCAGGTGGCGCGGTGAGCGGCACCCGGGTGCTGGTAGCGGGGGCGAGCATCGCGGGACCCGCCCTGGCACATTGGCTGCGCCGGCGTGGGGCCGAGGTGACCGTGGTCGAGCGCGCCCCCGAACTGCGTCCCGGTGGGCAAGCGGTGGACGCGCGCGGGGTGACCAAGGAGGTCATCCGGCGGATGGGGCTGACGGAAGCCGTGCGCGCCGCTCGCACCGAGACCGCCGGCGCGTACACCGTCGACGCGGACGGGAAAGTGCTGGAAACCTTCCGCGCGGACGACGACAGCGGCGACGGGTACATCTCGGAGATCGAGATCTTGCGCGGCGACCTGTCCCAGGTGCTCTACGACGACACCCGGGACAGTGTGGAGTACATCTTCGGTGACCGCATAGCCGGACTCACCCAGGATGCGGACGGCGTCGATGTGACCTTCGAGGGCGGCGACCGGCGCCGCTTCGACCTGGTGATCGGGGCGGACGGGTTGCATTCGGCGCTGCGCGAGATGGTCTTCGGGCCGCGTGAGCGGTTCGTCCACCACCTCGGGCACGTGCTCGCCTTCTACAGCGTGCCCAACGAGTTCGGGCTCGACCGCTGGCTGATCGACCATCAGGAGGCCGGTCGCTCTGCCGGTCTGCGGCCCATCCGCGACGCCGCCCGGGCGATGGCCGTATTCTCCTTCCCCGCAGCCGACCTCGATATAGACCACCGCGACGTCGCAGCGCAGAAACGCCTGCTGCGCGAGCGTATGGCCGGGCTGGGCTGGTGGACCCCGCGCATCCTCGCGCACTTGGACGACACCCCGGACTTCTACCTCGACCAGGTCGCCCAGGTGGTGATGGATCGCTGGTCGAGCGGACGGGTGGGACTGCTGGGAGATGCTGCGTTCAGCTCGTCACCGCTGTCGGGGCAGGGCACCGGGCTGGCACTGGTCGGCGCCTACCTGCTGGCCGGAGAGCTGGCCGCGGCCGATTGGGACCCGGCGGCCGGCTTCGCCGGCTACGAGGCGCGGATGCGCTCGTTCGTCGTGGCCAACCAGGAGATCGGCCGCTTGCACGCCCGCAGTCGCGATATCCCCGGGCCGGATACCGAACCCGCGCTCGATTTCACCGAAGTGTGGTTCACGGAGCTGATCGAGCGCGCGATCAACGGCGTCGAACTTCCCGACTACACCGACGTACCGGACTCCGGGGCCCCGGCCGTGCCGCCGGTCACCTCGTCGGCCCCACGGTAGGTGCCGCGCTTCGCCGGCCACATCACCGAACAAGACCGGACCGGCGAGCGATTCACGACACCGGCAGCCCGGATGACACTGCGCAGCGCCGCGGCGACGATGCCGGCGTCGTCGCCGTACCCGATGACCGGGATGAAGTCCGGTATCAGATCCACCGGTGACGCGAGGTAGGCCAGGACCAGCCACAGCCGGATCCGCACGCCGCGAGGCAGGGACCGGTCGGCAGCCAGCCGGCGGAGCAGACGGAGGGCATCCGGCAGAATCCGCAGCGCTTCCCGAAGAAGCCCGCCGCGGGGGCGCACCGTCACCAATGCGATCAGCAACGCCACCCAGGCGAGGGCGAGCGCGACCACCACGCCGATCAGCAGGTTTACCCAGAACGAACCGGTCACGAC
>JABFXT010000414.1 GCA_013361595.1 Nocardia sp.
GGCAGCAGTCCCAGTCCGGCGGCCGCCCGGGTGGCCTCGACGTGAACGAAAACATTTGTGGAAGTGACGGATTCGCGCATTCCGGGAACGAATCCAGAGGCCAGATCGAGGTCGTCGACCCGCAACATGGAATCGATGAAGTACACCAGCGGGTATCGGACCAGATCTTCGACCGTCCCGGGGGTGCCGTGTTCCCGAAGGTATTCGCGCGACCCGTAGAGGCCGAGCCGGTAGTCCGCCAGATGGCTGGCCGTGGCCCGGCGCACCTGCGGCTCACCGACGACGATCTCGAGATCGAGCCCGGAGCGCTGTTGCGACGCCCGTCTGGTGATCGCGACGATCTCGACCGCGATATTCGGGTGGTGCCGCCGCACCCGCGCCGCCGCCGGTGCCGCGATATAGGCGCTGAAGCCGTCGGTGGCCGAGATCCGGACCACGCCCTCCAGTAGCCGGTTTCCGTCGGCGTCGGCCGCGAGCGATTTCACCGCCGCCTCCACGGCCTCGGCCGCGGCCAGCGCCTCCCGCCCCAGATCGGTCAGTTCCCAGCCGCCGGTCATCCGGGTGAGGACCCGGCCGCCCAGGGTCTGTTCCAGTGCCGCGATCCGCCGCGAGATGGTCGTGTGGTTCATGCCCAGTTCGTCGGCTGCTGTCACGAATCTGCCGGACCGGCCGACAGCCAGGAGGATCAGGAGGTCGTCCGCGCTGGGGCGTCCCGGATGGGCGGCGCTCATATCTGCATATTTGCACATCGGCGCTGCACAAGTGGTCATTGCGGCGCCCAACTTCTGCACGAATACTCGGGAAAGCCGAATATTGTGGGGGCCGTCACATCGAGTCCGATGTGTGGCCCCGGGCACGAAGGAGTAGTGCGATGAGGGAGCACAGCGCCGGATCCGTTCCGGCCGTACCGGCGGACACCGATCCCGGTGGAACAACCCGGGGCCTGCGACGCGTGGTGGCCGCCTCGATGGCGGGCACCGTCGTGGAATGGTACGAGTTCTTCCTCTACGGCACCGCCGCCACACTGGTGTTCAGCAAGGTGTTCTTCGCCGCGGGGACCAGCGATCTCGACGCCATCCTCGCCGCGTTCGTCACGTACGCGGTCGGTTTCGCGGCCCGCCCGCTGGGAGGCATCGTATTCGGCCACTACGGCGACAAATACGGCCGCAAGAAACTCCTGCAGTTCAGTCTCGTGCTGGTGGGCGCCGCGACTTTCCTGATGGGCTGCCTGCCGACCTTCGGCCAGATCGGCTACTGGGCACCGGCCCTGCTGGTGGCACTGCGTTTCATCCAGGGTTTCGCGGTGGGTGGCGAATGGGGTGGCGCGGTGCTGCTCGTCGCCGAACACAGCCCGAGCCGCAGTCGCGGTTTCTGGGCGAGCTGGCCGCAGGCGGGGGTGCCCGCGGGCAATCTGCTCGCCACGGTGGTCCTGCTGGTGCTCACTTCGACGCTGTCCGACGAGGCGTTCCTCGGCTGGGGCTGGCGGGTCGCGTTCTGGCTGTCGGCGGTGGTGGTACTGGTCGGCTACTACATCCGCACCAAGATCACCGACGCGCCCATCTTCGTCGCCGCGCAGCGGGAAGCCGAAGAAATGAAAGCCACCTCGCTCAGCGTGGTGGAGGTGCTGCGCCGGTATCCGCGCGGCGTACTCACCGCCATGGGACTGCGCTTCGGCGAGAACATCATGTACTACCTGGTGGTCACCTTCACCATCACCTATCTGAAGGTCGAAGTGCACGCCGATACCACCGAGATCCTCTGGTGGCTGCTCGCCGCGCACGCCGTGCACTTCGTGGCGATCCCGCTGGTGGGCAACCTGTCCGATCGGTTCGGCCGCCGGCCGGTCTATCTGGTCGGGGCGCTGACCGCCGGCACCTGGGGTTTCTTCGCCTTCCCGATGATGGACAGCGGTAACAACGCGATCATCCTCTCCGCCATCGTCATCGGACTCGTCTTCCATGCCTTCATGTACGCCGGGCAGCCCGCGATCATGGCCGAGATGTTCCCGACCCGGATGCGTTATTCCGGTGTGTCCCTCGGCTATCAGGTGACATCGATCGTGGCCGGATCGCTCGCGCCGATCATCGCCGTCCGCCTGCTCGACACCTACGGGTCCGCGGTACCGCTCGCCTGGTATCTGGCCGGCGCGGCGGCGGTCAGCGCGGTCGCGGTACTCGCCGCCCGCGAAACGAAAGGGCTTGCCCTGGAGAGTATCGACCGTGCCGACGCCGCGAACCGCACCGGCCGCCCCGGCGAGGTGCTCGCCCGATGAGCGAGCTGACGGGACGCAGCGCCCTGGTCACCGGCGGCGCGAGCGGTATCGGCGCGGCGTGCGCCCGGACGCTCGCGGCCCGGGGCGCCACAGTCACGGTGGCCGATGTGGACGCGGCCGGCGCCGCCGCGGTGGCCCGGGAGATCGGCGGCGACTCGTGGGCGGTGGACCTGCTCGATGTCGCGGCACTGGAGGATCTCGAACTCGGCACCGACATCCTGGTGAACAATGCCGGAGTACAGCACATCGCTCCGATCGAGCAGTTCGCGCCGCGACGGTTCCGCGAACTGCAGACACTGATGGTGGAGGCACCGTTCCTCCTGGTACGGGCGGCGCTGCCGCATATGTACCGGCAGGGCTGGGGACGGATCGTCAACGTCTCCTCGGTGCACGGTCTGCGCGCCTCCGCGTACAAGGTCGCCTATGTGACGGCCAAGCACGGGCTGGAGGGACTGTCGAAGGTGACCGCGCTCGAGGGCGGCCCGCACGGCGTGACGAGCAACTGCGTGAACCCCGGTTATGTGCGCACGCCGCTGGTCGACGAGCAGATCGCGGATCAGGCAGCCGCGCACGGGGTACCCGAGCAGGAGGTGCTGGCGAAGGTCCTGCTCACCGAGAGCGCGATCAGACGTCTCGTCGAACCGGACGAGGTCGCCGGCCTGGTGAGCTGGCTCGCATCCCCCGAGGCCGCGATGGTCACCGGTGCGGCCTACACGATGGACGGCGGGTGGAGCGCGCGATGAGGGCGCGTTCCACCCGTTCGGGCGGTTCCCGAGCGCTGGTCAACTGCGGTCCGACAGAGCCGATGTACCCACAATGGGTACCGACCGAGCAGGATGTCGCCGATGCCAGGATCACCGATTTCGCCGAGTTCGTCGCCGAACGCACCGGCATCCGGGCCGCCGGCTATCACGAGCTGTGGCAGTGGTCGGTCGAGGACCTCGCCGGGTTCTGGCACGCACTGTGGGACTACTTCGCCCTCGGCGAGGTCGCGGGGGCGGTACTGACGCGGCCGGAGATGCCGGGCGCGATCTGGTTTCCCGGCACCCGGATCAACTATGTCGATCAGGTCGTCCGCCGGACGCGTACCGATCGGCCCGCGATCAGAGCCGTCGGCGAAGACGGCGCGATCCACGATATCTCCTGGACGGAACTGATCGGCCGGGCAGCTGCCCTGGCCCGGACATTGCGCTCCCTCGGCGTCCGATGCGGAGACCGGGTGGCGGGCTATCTACCCGATATCCCGGAAGCGGTGGTCGCATTCCTGGCCACCGCGAGTATCGGCGCGATCTGGAGTGCGTGCGGGCAGGACTATTCGGCGAAGGCCGCACTGGACCGGCTCGGACAGCTCGAACCCGCCGTTCTGATCACCGCCGACGGCTACCGCTTCGGCGGCCGGGCGCACGACAAACGCGACGATATCGCCGCATTGCGCGCGGGTCTCGACTCGCTCCGGGCGACCGTCGCGATAGCACGACTCGGGCTCGAGGTACCGGATGCGATGCGATGGGACGACGCGGCCCGCGCCGGTGCCGATCCACCGGTGCTCACCACCGAACCGGTGGAGTTCGACCACCCGTTGTGGGTCGTGTTCTCCTCCGGGAGCACCGGACTGCCCAAGGGTATCGTGCACGGACACGGCGGAGTGGTGCTCGAGCACCTCAAAGCCGTTGCCCTGCAGTTCGATATCGGCCCGGAGGATACGTTCTTCTGGTACACCAGCCCCAGCTGGATGATGTGGAACTTCAAGGTCGCGGGCCTGCTGGCCGGGGCGACCGTCGTCACCTACGAGGGCAGCCCCACCGCACCGGCCCCGGACGCACTCTGGCGTATCGCCGCCGAGGTGGGCGCCACTGTCCTGGGAATCAGCCCCGGCTACGTAATCGCCTGCGCCACAGCCGGATGCGTACCCCGCGCCGAGCACGATCTGTCCGCGCTGCGCACCGTCGGGGTCACCGGTTCCGCGCTACCGGCCGCCTCGGCGCGGTGGCTGGGCGAGCACAGCGGTGAGCACGTCCAGGTCTGCTCGATCAGTGGCGGTACCGATGTGGTGTCGGCGTTCGCCGGTGGTGTGCGGACGGTTCCGGTCCGGCCGGGCGAACTGTCGGCGCCCTACCTGGGTGTCGCACTCGATGTCTACGATGCCGCCGGACAACCCGTCCACGGCGGGGTGGGTGAGCTGGTGATCACCGCACCGATGCCGTCGATGCCGCTCCGATTCTGGCGCGACGAGAACGGGAAGCGCTATCGCGAAGCGTATTTCGATATGTATCCCGGAGTCTGGCGGCACGGTGACTGGATCACCCGCACCGATCGGCACAGCGTGATCGTGCACGGCCGCTCGGATTCCACGCTCAACCGGCACGGAATCCGGATGGGCAGTGCCGATATCCATCAGTGCGTGGAACAGTTGCCCGAGATCGCCGAGGCGCTCGTGATCGGTGTCGAACAACCCGACGGTGGATACTGGATGCCGTTGTTCGTGGTTCTCGCACCCGGTCTCGAACTCACCGCCGAGCTGAAGGCGCTCATCGCCGCCACCATCCGCACCGAGGTATCACCCCGCCACGTCCCCGACGAGGTGATCCCGGCCCCCGGTATCCCGCACACCCGCACCGGCAAGAAGCTGGAAGTACCGATCAAACGGCTGTTCCAGGGCGCCGACCCGGCTCAGGTCGTCGACCGTAGCGCCGTGGACGATCCGGATCTGCTCGACTGGTACAGCACGGTCCGCCCGGCCGCGAACGGCTGACTCTCCGCGCCCGACCGACCCGGTCGCGTCCGCTTTCTCCTCGACCCGGGCGCTAACCGGAAGGGACCCCGCGAGGGCCACCGACCGCCGCCCCTGGTCAGTGCCCCGGGGCGGGGCGGTCCCCAGCCGTTCCTATCGTTTCTCGAGTTCTCGCGCGGGCGTCCGGGCTGTCGAGCGGCAACTTCGCGAACCCGGTCACCCCGCGGGCGGGACGAACTCGGGCTGATCGAGCAGGCGCAGCCAGCTTCCGTCGGGCTGCCGCCGGACGACCTGAGCCCGGGCGCCCGTCCCATCTTTCGGTGGCGTCGAGGTGAGCGCGATATCACCGCTGATCAGCGTCGGAAGGGGCGATTCCGGCTCGAACCGGGGGCCGCCGGCCAAAACCTTCGCCCACAGTTCGCGGATCGCCGCCCGGCCCACGGTCCGGCTCCCGGGTGGATAGGCCAGTACGGCGTCTTCTTCGTACAGTTCGGCGACCCCGGCCGCGTCGCCCGCGTTGGATCGTTCGACGAAGAAGCGGGTGAGATCTTCGGGGCGCATGGCCTTCTCGTATTCCGACACGGTGTCCTCCTGATCGTGCTGCCTGTGTACCTCCTCAGCCTGCGCGGGCGGAAACCAGAAGTCCAACAGCTAGCTCTGATAGAAAGTATGATCAGGACTTGTGGAACTGAGGCAGCTCGAATACTTCGTCGCGGTCGCCGAGGAACAGAACTTCACCCGGGCGGCCGCACGGGTACACATCAGTCAATCCGGGGTGAGTGCGCAGATCCGGCAGCTGGAACGGGAACTCGGCGCCGAACTCTTCGACCGGACGACACGTACCGCGACGCTCACCGTCGCGGGAAAGGCCGCGCTCGAACACGCCCGCACGGCCCTCGCCGCCGCCCGAGCGGTATCGCGGGCGGTCGGCGAGGTCACCGATCTGGTCCGGGGCACGCTCACCGTCGGTATGGTCGTGGGCTGCACCGTCACCCCGCTGTTCGACGCCCTGTCCACTTTCCACCGCGCCCACCCCGGGGTCGAGATCTCGTTGTCGGAGGACAACTCCGACCGGCTCGTCGACGCGGTCCGCGCCGGCGCCCTCGACTTCGCCCTGGTCGGTACGGCCACCGCTACACCGGCGGGATTACCCTCGCTGACCCTCACCACCGATCGGCTCGTCGCGGCCGTACCCACCGGCCATCCCTTGGCGGCACAGGCCGAGGTGATGTTGCGCGAACTGTGCGCCCATCCCCTCGTCTGCATGCCCACCGGCACCGGCTTGCGCGCAGTACTCGACCAGGCCTGCGCCGCGCAGAACCTCCGGCCCGCGATCGCGTTACAGGCGGGCGCGGCGGACGCGATCGCGGATCTCGCCGCCCGCGGTCTCGCGGT
>JABFXT010000393.1 GCA_013361595.1 Nocardia sp.
GGCCGCGGGCACCAGTGTGCAGCGCGCACTGGGTATCGAGGATTCGGCGGAGAAGTTCTTCCAGCACTACATGGATCTCAACCAGTGGATATTGCGGCCGGGGCTCATCCACACCTTCTGTGCGCAGGCCGCGCCCACCCTCGAATGGCTGATCGGCCTCGGGGTGGAGATTCCCGCGGTGGAATCCGGAAACGCCCATCAGCCGGGTCTGGCCCGGGCGGGTGTCGAGGATGTGTGGCGCGCCCACGTGCCGAAGGATCAGGGCTACGGTCTGGTCCAGGCGCTGGACCGCGCCCGCCGCGCCCACGGCGTGGAAGCGGTGCTGAACACCCGGGTGGAAGAACTCCTGGTCGACGCCGGCCGGGTCGTGGGAGTCGTGGCCGACGGTATCGAGATGCGCGGCACCGCCGTGGTCGTCGCCAGCGGTGGATTCGCGCAGGACGCCACCTTCGTGGACCGCTACTTCCCGGCGGCGCGCGCGGCGGGCGAATCGCTGTTCGTCGTCGCCGCGCCGGGCAGCCGGGGTGACCATCTGCGTTTCGGCGCCGGGGTCGGCGCGGCGCTGGCGGGACAGGACTGGGGCCTGCTCATGCCGACCGTGTACTTCCAGCGCCACCACCACTGGCAGTCCGGATTCCCGCCCGCGTCCCGCCTGTACGTCAACCGGGACGGCCGCCGGTTCATGGACGAGGACGCCCCCTACGCGGTGTCCACCGGGATACTCGACCGGCAGGGCGGCTACGGCTGGATGATCTTCGACGAGAAAGCCCGGGTGGGGCTTCCGGCCGGCTACACCGACTGGACTCCCGACCGGGTCGAGGCGGAGGTCGCCGCCGGGCGTACCGCCCGAGCCGCCACCTGGGACGAACTGGCCACGGCGATCGACGTGCCCGCGGCAGCGCTGGCAGCGAGCGTCGACCGGTGGAACACCCAGCTGCCCGCCGGTGCCGACGACGATTTCCGTCGCCACACCTCACTCGCCGCCAAACACAGCGAGACGAACCTCGAACCGATCGGCGAGGCCCCGTTCTACGCGGCACGAATTCTGCCGGCCGAACTCGTCTGCACCCATACGGGTCTCGAAATCGATTCGACCGCAGCCGTTCTCGATTCCACCGGCCGCCCCGTTCCGGGGCTGTTCGCGGCGGGCGAGGCCGGTGGCGGAGTCCTCGGACTCCGCTATGTGGGTGGCGGCAACGCCGTCGCCAACGCATTGACTATGGGGCGCATCGCCGGTCGCGCGGCCGCGGCCGAGTCGCTCTCTCGCACGAAAGCACAAGGTAACTGACATGTTGGGAAACGAGCTGATGCCCGAAGAAGCGCACCGCTCCGCTTCGGCCGACACCGGAACCGGCGGCCAGTCGTCGGTGAAGGTCGTCCGGGCCGCCATCGTCGGTACGGTCGTCGAGTACTACGACTTCGGTATCTACGGGTATATGGCGACCGTCGTGGCCACCCTGTTCTTCGTGTCCGAGAACGAAACGGCCGCGCTGCTGGGCACCTTCGCCGCGTTCGCGGTGGCGTTCTTCCTGCGGGTGCCGGGCGGCATCTTCTTCGGGCACATCGGTGACCGGTACGGTCGCAAGAGCGCACTGTCGTGGACCATTCTGCTGATGGTGATCGCCACGGTACTGATGGGGTTGATGCCGACCTACGTCACGCTGGGTGTCTGGGCGACCGCCGCGCTGGTGCTCGCCCGGTGTCTGCAGGGTTTCGCGGCCGGCGGTGAACTCGGTGGCGCGAACGCCTTCGTCTCCGAGTCGGCGCCGCGGCGCTGGCGGGCGACACAGACCTCGATGGTGAACTCCGGTACCTACCTCGGCTCGCTCGTCGCCTCACTGGTCGCGCTCACGCTGACCTCGGTGTTCTCCGAGGAGACCATTCTGTCCTGGGCATGGCGTATCCCGTTCCTGCTCAGTGTGGTGATCGGTGTCGTCGGGATCTGGATCCGTAACCATATGGAGGACACCCCGCAGTTCGAGGAACTCGCCGAAAAGGGCGAGACCAAGAAGCTGCCGGTCATGGAACTGCTGCGCACCTCCGGTGGCTCGGTGGTCAAGATCGTCTTCCTGGGTGCGCTCATCACCGGCGGGTACTACATCGCCTCGGTGTACGCCGCGACCTATCTGCAGACCGCGGGCGGTCATTCCTCGACCCTGGCCTTCCTGTCCACCTCGCTCGCACTGGTGCTCGGTGTGATCACCCTGCCGATCGCGGGCTACCTCGCCGATACCTACGGCCGGAAACCGGTGCTGTTCTGGGGCAGTCTCGCCGCGGCGGTGCTGGGCGTGCCGATGTTCGTGCTCATGGCCGGGGCGGGCGCCTGGCAGGCGGTGGTCGGCCAGTCGGTGCTGTTCATCTGCGTTTCGGTGGTCAACGGCGCGTCCTATGTGACCTATGTGGAGATGCTGAAGGCCTCGGTGCGCTACAGCGGTCTGGCGCTCGGCAACAACATCACCAATATGTTGCTCGGCGGCACCGCGCCCTTCATCGCCACCTGGCTCATCGACGCGACCGGTAACTCGCTGGCGCCCGCCGGCTACTTCGTGTTCTGCGCCCTGCTCACGCTGGGCACCGTCTTCTTCGTCGAAGAGACCAGAGGTATCGAACTACGGGTGGACTGATCACCTGGACGCCGCGCGGAACCACCCCGCGCGGCGCCCGCGTGCCACCCCTTCTCATTCGCATTGATTTCCACGAGGAGGCAGGTCATGGCGTACTACCGCCAACTCGGCAACGTTCCGCCGAAACGCCACACCCAGCATCGCGACGACAGCGGCCGGCTCTACTACGAGGAGTTGATGGGCGAGGAAGGTTTCTCCTCGGATTCCTCGCTGCTCTACCACCGCGGTATCCCGTCGGCGATCTCCGGTTCGAGTATCTGGGAGGTCCCGGATCAGACGACCACCCCGAACCATCCCCTCGAACCGCGGCATCTGAAACTGCACGAGCTGTTCCCGGCCGGTTCGTGGGCCGATACCGATATCGTCACCGGCCGCCGGCTGCTGCTGGGCAACTCCGATGTGCGTATCTCCTATGTGGTGGCCGCCAAGGAGTCGCCGCTGTACCGCAACGCCCTCGGTGACGAGATCGTCTACGTCGAATCCGGTGCGGCCCGGGTGGAAACGGTGTTCGGTGCGCTCGCGGTCCGGCGCGGTGACTACGTGGTGATCCCGACCTCCACCACGCATCGCTGGCTCCCGCTGGGGGATGAGCCGCTGCGCGCGTACGCGATCGAATCGAGCAGCCATATCGCGCCGCCCAAACGCTACCTCTCGCGGTTCGGGCAGCTCCTGGAGAGCGCGCCCTACTGCGAACGCGATCTGCACGGACCGGACGACGTGCTGCTCGCCGCGGGCACCGATATCGAGGTACTGGTCAAACACCGCACCTCGCGCGGCATCGTCGGCACCCGGATGACCTACCCGCGCCATCCGTTCGACGTGGTGGGCTGGGACGGCTGCCTGTACCCGTACACCTTCAACATCGACGATTTCGAGCCGATCACCGGTCGCGTGCATCAACCGCCACCGGTCCACCAGGCGTTCGAGGGCAACGGCTTCGTGGTGTGCAACTTCGTGCCCCGCAAGGTCGACTACCACCCGCTGGCCGTCCCGGTGCCGTACTACCACTCCAATGTCGACTCCGACGAGGTCATGTTCTACTGCGGCGGAGACTACGCGGCGCGCAAGGGTTCCGGGATCGGCCTCGGCTCGGTATCGGTACATCCGGGCGGACACGCGCACGGACCGCAGCCGGGCGGGATGGAACGTTCGCTCGGTCTCGAACACGTCGAGGAGACCGCGGTCATGGTGGATACCTTCGCGCCGCTGGAACTGGGTGAAGGCGCGCTCGCGTGCGAGGACCCCGGGTACGCGTGGTCGTGGCTGGGGGAGGCGAGCGCGTGATCCCCGCCCTGCTGCGTGGGCTCTGCGACGACGCGGCGCTCTTTCCGCCCGGTAACGCACCACTGCCCGAGGCGCTGGCCGCCCACGCTCGCTATCGGAACAGTGGTTTCGCCGCGCTGGTCGGTCCGCTGATCTTCCCGATCCCGCGACTCGCGGAGCTGGCGGCCGCGGAACCCGGCCCGCTCACCGTCGTCTGCACGGCGCCGACGGGACCGCAGAGCGTCGCGCGGGCCCTGGACATGGTCGCGGCGATCGACGGGCTCACCGTCGCGGGCCTGGAGATCGCCGTCCCGGAACAGCTGTCGGCAACCGAATTCTTCGCGGCCACCGAAGCATTCGCCGCCCGCACCGCCGGGCTGGAGGTGTACGTCGAGGTGCCACGCGACGATCGGCGCCCGGAATTCCTGGCGCACCTGGCCGGTTCGCGCTACGCGGCGAAGTTCCGTACCGGCGGGACGGTGGCAGAAGCCTATCCGGACGAGCGGGAACTCGCGGCGGCGCTGCGGTCGGCGATCGCCGCCGGAATCCCGTTCAAAGCGACCGCCGGGCTGCACCACGCGATACGCAATACCGACCCCGGCACCGGATTCGAGCAGCACGGTTTCCTCAATCTGCTGCTCGCGACGCATCTGGCGCTCGCTGGTGCCGATACCGGCGCGCTGGAAGCGGTACTGGCGAACCGGAACGCAACCGCCGTCGCCGCCGAACTGGCCGCGCTGGGTGAGGCCGAGGAGAAAGCCGTGCGGGCCGCGTTCCGTTCCTTCGGCACCTGCAGTATCACCGACCCGCTCACCGAATCGGTGGATCTGAATCTGCTCCCGGCCGCCCTGCGGCCCGTCCCCGAAAGTCCTGCTTCATGACCGTCATCGATATCCCCGCCGACTCCCCGTTCGGGATCGACAACCTGCCCTACGGCGTTTTCTCCACCGCCGGAACCGCGCCGCGCGTCGGTGTCCGGGTGGCCGACAACGTCGTCGACCTGGCCGCCGCTCTCGGCGACGAGGTTTTCGCACGCCCCACCCTCAACGATTTCATGGCCCTCGGCCCACGGGCGTGGGCGGATGCCCGGACGCGGATCATCGAGGCGGTCCGGGGCGAGCTGCCGGCCGCCGCTGTGATCGACCTCGCCGATGCCACGATGCACCTGCCCGTCGAGGTCGCCGACTATGTGGACTTCTACGCGTCCGAACAACACGCCACCAATCTGGGCCGGCTGTTCCGGCCCGACGCGGCGCCGCTCATGCCGAACTGGAAGCATCTGCCCGTCGGGTACCACGGCCGGGCCGGCACCGTGATCGTGTCCGGAACCGATATCGTCCGCCCCTGCGGCCAACGGAAACCACCCGCCGACCCGGTGCCGTCGTTCGGGCCGTCCCAGCGTCTCGATATCGAAGCCGAGATCGGTTTCGTCGTCGGCGTCCCGTCCGCGCCCGGTACGGCCGTCACCCCGGACGATTTCGCCGAGCACGTCTTCGGCGTCGTGGTGGTCAACGACTGGTCGGCCCGCGATATCCAGGCCTGGGAGTACGTACCGCTGGGACCGTTCCTCGGGAAGAGTTTCGCGACTTCGATCTCGCCATGGGTCGTGCCGCTGGCCGCGCTCGGAACCGCTCGGGTCGACACCCCGGTCCAGGATCCGGAACCGCTGCCCTACCTGCGGGGCGAGGAGAAATGGGGTCTGGACATCGAACTGACCGTCGAATGGAACGGGCAGGTGGTGTCCCGCCCGCCCTACGCGCAGATGTACTGGTCGCCCGCGCAGATGCTCGCCCACACCACGATCAACGGCGCCGCGGCGCGTACCGGTGACCTGTTCGCTTCCGGCACCGTCTCCGGCGAGCGGAAGGACCAGCGCGGGGCGTTCATCGAACTCACCTGGGGCGGGACCGAACCCGTCGAGGTCGGCGGCGAGAACCGGACCTTCCTCGAGGACGGTGACGAGATCGTCATAGCGGCCACCGCACCCGGACCCCGCGGCACCCGGATCGGCTTCGGCGAGGTCCGCGGCCGGATCCGGCCCGCGACGCAGGCCGCTCGATGAGCGCGAAGGTGGCGGCATCGGCCGCCGCGGCCGTGGCCGATATCGGAAACGGCGCGACACTGGCGGTCGGCGGGTTCGGTCTCTGCGGTATCCCCGACGCGTTGATCGCCGCGATCGCCGCGGGCCCGGCGACCGGGTTCGAGGTCTACTCGAACAACTGCGGTGTCGACGACTACGGGCTCGGCATCCTGCTCTCGGCCAAACGGATCGCGCGAGTCACCGCGTCCTATGTGGGCGAGAACAAGGAGTTCGCCCGGCAGTATCTCGCCGGGGAACTCGAAGTCGAACTCACTCCGCAGGGCACCCTGGCCGAACGGTTGCGGGCCGGCGGCGCCGGAATACCGGCCTTCTACACACCGGCGGGCGTGGGCACCCCGATCAGCGAGGGTGGACTGCCGTGGCGGTACCGGTCCGACGGATCGGTAGCGGT
>JABFXT010000217.1 GCA_013361595.1 Nocardia sp.
CGCCGATCCGCGGCTGGCCAGTGTCAGCGCGGTGCAGAACAAACGCGTCTACAAGACTCCGCTCGGCGGCTACCGCTGGCAGGTGCCCAGTGCCGAATCGCCGCTGATGTGGCAGTGGATGCACCAGATCCTGTACCCGGGCGCGCCCGACGGGAAGTTCCGCGCGGAGATCCGGGCCGCCTTCGACGATCTGTTCGCGTACCGGATCTCCGACGAAGAGATCGACCAGGTGCTGCGTTTCGACCTGAACAAAGACGCCGCGGATTATGACCAGTTCCGCCGCTGAACCTGTCGCGGTCGCGGCGCCGGAAGTTCCGGCGCCGCGCCGCGCGCGCTTCGATCGCCGGTTGCTGGCGATCCCGGGTTTCTTCCTCCTGCTGCTGGTCGTGGCGATCGCCGCGCTCGCGGTGGGTCGCTACACCGTCCCGCCGAACGAGATCGTGCGCATCCTGCTGGCGCAGGTTTTCCCGCTCGAACAGACCTGGTACCCGCAGGAGAGCACGGTCGTACTCGATGTGCGGCTGCCGCGGGTGCTGCTGTCAATCCTGCTCGGTGCCGGACTGGCGCTCACCGGCGCGGTGATGCAGGCCGTGTTCCGTAACCCGCTGGCCAGCGCCCAGGTACTGGGCGTGTCCTCGGGGGCGTCCTTCGGCGGCGTGCTGGTGCTGCTCGCCGGATTCGGCGGTGCGGCGCTGGTCGGCGGGGCCTTCCTCGGCGGTGTCCTGGCTCTGGTCCTGGTGGTCACCATCGCCCGGGCGGTGCCCGGGGCGCCGCTGCTGATGATCATTCTGGGCGGCACGGTGGTCGGTGCGATGTTCCAGGCCATGGTCTCGTTCATCACCTATATCGCCGACCCCTACAGCGAACTGCCCTCGATCGTCTTCTGGCTCATGGGTTCGCTGGCGACCGCGAGCTATACGAAGGTGCTGACCGCCGCGATCCCGATCGTGGCGGCGGGTGCGGTGGTGCTGGCCCTGCGCTGGCGGCTCAACATTCTCGCCATGGGCGACGAGGACGCCACCGCGCTGGGCCTGAAACCCGCACGACTGCGGAATTTCCTGCTGGTCTGCGTCGCGATGATCACCGCGGGTTCGGTCTCGGTCGCCGGGGTCGTCGGCTGGGTGGGATTGGTGGTACCGCATCTGGTGCGCATGATGGTCGGTACGGACAACCGGTTGGTGTTGCCGGTCAGCGCGCTGCTCGGCGCCACCTACCTCACCGTCATCGACACCCTCTCGCGCACGATGAGCACCGCCGAGATACCGATCGGCATCCTCACCGCCATCATCGGCGCACCCTTCTTCGTGGTGCTGTTGATCCGAAACCGGTCCCGCCTGTGGGGTGCCGATGCTCGAGGCTAGGTCACTGTGTTTCCGCTATTCCCCCAAGGGGCCGTGGATCTTCCGCGATGTGTCGGTCCGCGCCCGCGCGGGCGAGGTGCTCGCCGTGCTCGGGCCGAACGCGCGCGGTAAGACCACCATGCTGAAATGTCTGTCGGGTCTCACCCGGCCGGTCTCCGGATCGGTCGAGGTGTCCGGTGGAGTCGGTTATGTCCCGCAGAGCCATTCGGTCGTGTTCTCGTTCTCGGTGCTCGATATCGTGCTCATGGGCCGGGCCCGCACGGTGAAGATCTACAGCACACCCACCGCCGTCGATCGCGCGGCGGCCCGGGAAGCGTTGCGCCGGGTCGGTGTGCCGCATCTGGCCGATCGTGATTACACCGGGCTCAGCGGCGGGGAGCGTCAGCTCGTACTCATCGCCCGCGCACTGGTCTCCGAATGCGACACCATCGTTCTGGACGAACCCGCGGCCGCCCTGGACCTGCGCAACCAGGCCCAGGTGCTGACCGTACTGCGCGCGCTGGCCGACGAGGGGATGGCCGTCGTGATGACCACCCATCACCCCGATCACGCCCTGCACGTGGCCGAGCGGTCGATGCTGATGGTGGCGCCGGACGATCAGCGCATCGGCCCGACCCGCGAATTGCTCACCGGCGCGCTGCTCTCGGAGATGTACGGCGTTCCGATCGTGACCGCGGATATCGAGACACCCAGTGCGATAAGGCGGTTGACGGTCCCCGACTTCGGGCGGGGGATCGGATGACGGTGTTGAAAGCGGTGATGGCTCCGCGCACCCGGGAGATCGCGGGCGGGTTCCGCGAGGTCGACGTCTACGATCTGCCGGGGGAGTGCACCGCCGAGGTCACCGGTATCTATCTGACCGGCGATGTGGACCAGGAATACCTGGCCGAACAGCGGCCGTTGCTCGACGCGTTCGTCATCCGTGGCGGCCGGGTCGTGGTGAACGGCCACGTCCAGCGATTGTTCCTCGACGGCCTGACGAAATGGCGCAAACTCGATTTCCGCAACCCGAGCGACCTCGCGTTGACGCGAGTGACCGAACACCCGGTCTGGGCCGGAACCGATCCGCGAGCATTCCTCTACAACACCGGCACCCCCGGACCCGTTCCCTTCGCGGAACTGGAACGAATCGGGGTCGCCGGGTTCTACGGGCGCGGTTGCTATCTGGATCTGCCCGAAGGCGCGCGGGTGGTGCACACGATCGGCCGGACCCGGGCGCCGATCGACTACGACTATCCGCTGGGTGCCGGTCGGGTACTGGTACACGGCGGTAACGACCTGGCGCAGTTCGCCACCGCCGACCGCGGTACCGCCCGGCTGCACGACCAGCTCTTGCGGTGGCTGGAGGCCCGCGATGAATGACCCCGCCCCCGCTTCGGGGATCGTCCTGCTGCACGGCGGCAGTCACGCGCAACTGGCCACCCTCGCCGATCCCGCCCTGACGCCCTACCGGATCCGGCCGGTGCACATCCGGACCGGTGCCCCGGACGAGATCGCCGCGGCCGAGGTGATCGTGGTCGCCGACCGGCTGCGACCGGATCTGCTGCGGCGCTGGACCGAACCTGTCCTGGCCGGGCTGGAGCGCGGCGCGACAGTTCTCGTCTTCGGTGAGAACGAGTGCGGGCGCTGGCTGCCCGGTGTCCGGGAGCAGGCCCGGCCCACGGTGTTCTGGTGGTGGCGCACCGGCGAAAACCACCGGCTGCGGAAACTCGCACCCGGCCACCCGGCATGGGAGTTCTTCGCCGACCGATCGGTGATCTGGCACTACCACGGTGTGCTCGAACCGCCGCCGGGCGCGGTGAGCCTGGTCGACCTGTACACCGAGGAAGGCACCCGGGACGGCTCGATCCTGTACCTGGACGAGACCTCCACCGCGGGCAAACTGCTCGTGACCACGATGGATCCGGTGTACCACCACGGATCCGGATTCATGCCCGGCGCCACCCAACTGCTCTATTCGGCGTTGCACTGGGCCACCAGGAACAGAGAGAAGACATGCTGACAGTCCTCGAAGCCGGTACGCCGATCGAATTCTCGTTCGACGACCTGATGAAATACCACGGCACCGAATTCCCCGGCGGCGTCGCGCACGCGTACTGCGCTATGCGGCACGCTGTTTCGCTGCTCGGCGAAGTCGAGCGGCGGGAGATCACGGTCCGCACCGCCTTTCCCGGCCCGGGCGGACGGGATGCCGTGGAGATGGTTCTGCGCGCGGTCACCGGCGACCGCTTCACGGTGGATCCCGAACTCGCGGACACCGCGCGCGGCCCGGTACTCGCCCGCTACGTATGGGAATTCACCCACGGCGAGCGCGTCGTGACGCTGCGACTGCGCGATGCCGGCTTCGTCACCACCGAATTCATCGAGCTCGGTGCGCGCCGCGACCGCGATGCGGCCGAGAACGCGCGGTTGACCGTGCTGAAACAGGAGATGACCGACCGGCTGCTCGCGGGCGCCGTCGGAGCGGTCTACGAGGAGGTGCCCACGCCGACGCGCTGACGTGCCTCCCTTCCGGACCCGGGTCACCGCCCTACACTCGGCGCGCACGGCACGCGGGTTTTCCCGGCCCTGTGCCCGGGTACGCGCAAACCGTTGTCACGTCCGGAAGGAGGGCCGAACCATGGTGGCCGATGGGGTAGAGGGATTGCGGACAGTCGTATTGGACTGTCCGGATCCGTGGAAGCTGTCCGAGTTCTATGTGGGGCTGCTCGGCGGCGAGGTGGTACGCGAAGAGAGCGACGACACCTGGGTGGCCATGGTCGACCCGCAGGGTCGCCGGCTCGCGTTCCAGCTGTCGCCGGAGTACGCGCCGCCGCGGTTCCCGGATCCGGCCGGTTCGCAGCAGATCCATCTGGATGTGCTGGTGCGCGATGTGGAGGTCGCCGAACCGGCCGTCCTGGCACTGGGCGCCACCTTCGTCCACGCGGAAGCGACTTTCCGGGTGTACACCGATCCGGTAGGACACACCTTCTGCCTGGTCTGGTTCGGGTGACCGCCGCGGCGGTCGCTCTGTTCACCCGCGACCTACGGGTCCGGGACAATCCAGTGCTCACCGCGGCGCATCGGGACGCCGATACGGTGGTCCCGCTGTTCGTACTCGACGAGGCCATTCTGGCCGGCGGCGGGTGCCCGCCCAATCGCGCGCATTTCCTGGCGGCCGCCCTGCGCGAACTCGACGACGAACTCCGCGAACTCGGCGGCCGGCTCGTCATCCGCTCCGGTGATCTCGCCGAGGAAGTGGCGCGGGTGGCGGCGGACGCCGATGCCCCGGTGGTCCATATCGCGGCCGATTTCAGTGCCTTCAGCCGCAGGCGTGAGCAGCGGCTGCGCGACCGACTGGGGCGGGACGGCCGCGAACTGCGGGTGCACAGCGCCTCGCTGACCGTCGTCGAACCCGGCGATCTGCTCCCGTCCGGCCGCGATCATTTCGCGGTTTTCACGCCCTACCTCCGGCAGTGGACCGACGCGCGGCGGCGGGCGCCGCTGCGCGCGCCACACCACCTCGAGGTGCCCGATATCCCGGCCGGGTCCCTGCCGGAGCCGGGCGAAATCGGTGCCGGGGAACCGTCGCCGGAGTTGTCCGTCGGCGGCGAGACGACCGGCCGGAAAATATTGCGGGACTGGCTCTCCCGCAGCGCGGACGATTACGCGTCCGGTGGTGACGATCTGGCTGCGGACAGCACCTCGCGGCTTTCGCCGTATCTGCATTTCGGTTGTCTGTCCCCGGCCGAAGTGGTCCGCCGGGCCGGTGATTCCACCGAGGGGACCGCGGCCTTCGTCCGGCAGCTGGCGTGGCGGGATTTCCACCATCAAGTCCTGGCCGCCCGGCCCGACGCCGCCTGGGCGGACTATCGCGATCGGGAGATCCGCTGGCGCGAGGACGAACAGGCGGTCGAAGCCTGGCGCGAAGGGCGGACCGGTATTCCGATCGTCGACGCCGGAATGCGGCAGTTGCGCGCCCAGGGTTGGATGCACAATCGGGCCCGCCTGAGCACCGCTAGCTTCCTCACCAAATCGTTGCGTGTCGACTGGCGGATCGGCGCCCGGCACTTCCGGTATTGGCTGGTCGACGCCGATGTGGCGAACAATCAGCTCAACTGGCAGTGGGTCGCGGGCACCGGAAACGACACCCGGCCCAACCGCGTCCTCAACCCCCTGCGGCAAGCCGAACGCTACGACCCGGACGGCGGCTATGTGCGCCGCTGGGTTCCCGAACTCGCCGATATCGAGGGCCGGGCGATCCATCGGCCGTGGCGGCTGCAGGTGGACTATCCGGCGCCGATCCTCGAATTCCCCGGTATGTGATCCGAGGCTGCCCGGGCGGGATGCCCGGGCAGCCTCGGATCGCTCACGCGACAGCCGGGATTCGGCTCACTTCTTCTTCGCCTTCGCCCTGGCTTTCGCCGCCTTGGCCCGGGTCTTCGCCAGCTGAGCACGCTGCGCCTTCGCGGAGGCGGAGAGCTCGCCACCGCGGTGTTTGGTGTAGTCCGCCCATTCCGCGGCTCGGTTCTTCGCGGCTTCGGCCCATTCCGGTCCGCGATGCTGTGCGGTGTCGGCGAGTTCGCTGCCGCGGTGTTTGGTGTAGTCGGCGAGTTCGGCCGCGCGATGCTTGGCCGTCTCCGCCCATTCCGGTCCGCGCTGTTGTGCGGTGTCGGCGAGTTCGCTGCCCCGGTGTTTGGTGTAGTCGGCCCATTCCGCGGCCCGGTTCTTCGCGGCTTCGGCCCATTCCGGTCCGCGGTGCTGCGCGGTGTCGGCGAGTTCCGCCCCGCGATGCTTGGCGATATCGGCCCAGTCGGCGCTGCGCTGTTTGGCGGCTTCCGCCCATACCGGGCCACGTTCCTGGGCGGTCTCGGCCAGTTCCGCTCCCCGGGTCGCCGCGGTACTCGCCAGATCCCGGCCCCGTTCGGTGGCTTGATGCAGCTGGTGCCGCACCGCGTCACCGGTACCGCCGCGACCGGACGCACCGACCGGGAGCGCGCCGCTCACCGTCGTGGCCGCCCGGTGCGCGGCC
>JABFXT010000042.1 GCA_013361595.1 Nocardia sp.
GTTCGGTGCCTCCACCACACTGCCGTCCGGCAATGTGACCTTCACACCTTCGCCCTCGGCCTGCGTACCGGCGGAGGTGGTTGTCTTCGAGGGGGTCCCGGAGCTGGTGGTGGCGCCGGAACTCGACGACATGGCCGTGCTCATCAACGATCCGGCCACCCCGGCCACATTGCTCAGGCCCGAGGTCAGCGTGGACACGGTCTGGGTGCTCACCGGTGCGGTGCTCGCGGCCGACGGCGTGGTCGGCGGCGGGGTGAGTTCGTTCATCGAGGCCGTCTGGGTCTGCAGTTCGCCCTGCACCCGGCCGACCACGCCCAGCGCCTGGCCCAGATGGTCGATGGCGGAGCCCACCAGCAGCGACAGGCCCGCCGGTGTGCCCAGGGTGGGCGCCGCGGCGGTAGCGGTGTTCACGAACGACTGCGCGATGGTGGTGAGGTCCTTGTTGCCGGTTTCCACGTGGGCGGCGGCCTGACCCATCACCGTCGCCATCTCGTTGCCGCGGTCGGAGATGCTCGCGGCCGAGGTCTGTACCCGCAGGGCCTTGGAGGTCGCGGCGTCCGCGCCGGTGCCGTCCCAGGCGGTGTTCATCTGGTTGATTCCGCTGCGGCCCAGCGTATGGACCTGGTCGACGGCGGTCGACGCGGCGCGCAGGGCGTCGCCGGGACCGCCGGTCGCCAGCACACCGGTGCCGAAACTGGCGAGCAGATCGAGAATCGGCTTCGCCAGCGTATTGATATCGATCACCGGGTCACTCCCCGGCGGCACCGCGCAGGGCGGCCGCATTGCTGATATCGGCCTCGGCGTAACTCACCGCGGCCACGCCCGCCGCTCCGCTCATCGTGCCCAGAACCGCGGACAGCTGGCCGATCGTCGCCACGTGCCCGGCGTGCGCGGCCGCGTAGGCCGCCAGGAAATCGCCACCGACCAAACCGAAGATCGGCCCCAGGATCGTGGGCGCCGCCCCTGATGCCCCGGTCCCCGCGGCGGCCAGTTCCGCGGCCATCACCCCGGCCGTGGTGCCGTAGGCCGCGCTGCCCTGGGCATCGGCTGAGCTGTTCACCATCAGTGTTCCCCCATCGACTTCGTTAACGGGCAGAGTATGTCATCCACCGGTTTCGACGCACCGGCTTCCCGTACGGTTCCCCGAAATCCGAACCGGTGGAAAGTCAGGTCGAGACCACCGCGCCCGCCCCTTCGACTTTATCGTTCACTCATGCGCACGCACACGCTGGATCATCCGCTGGTGGCGATACTGCTCACCGCGCTCCGTGACGAACGCACACCCGACCCGGCCTTCCGGGCCGCACTCCGAGATCTGTCGAGACTCCTGGTCTACGAGGCGCTGCGCGACGCACCCGTGGAGCATTTCGATATCACCACCCCCGTCGCAGCAACCCGCGGTGTGCGGCTGGCCCGGCCGCCGCTGCTGGTACCGGTACTGCGGGCCGGGCTCGGCATGGTCGACGCGGCCAACGATCTGATCCCCGACTCACAGGTGGGTTTCGTCGGCGTCGCCCGGAACGAGGAGACCCACCGGCCGGTCCCGTACCTGGAATCGCTGCCCGACGATCTCGCGGCGACCCCGGTCATGGTGCTGGACCCGATGCTGGCCACCGGCGGATCCATGTTGCACACACTGGGCCTGCTCGCTGACCGCGGCGCAGCCGATATCACCGCGGTCTGTGTGGTCGCGGCGCCGGAAGGCATAGCGGCACTGGCGGGTTCGGGGTATCCGGTCCGGTTGGTGACCGCCGTGATCGACGACCGGCTCAACGACGACGCCTATATCGTCCCCGGGCTCGGTGACGCCGGCGACCGGCAGTTCGGGCCGCGCTGAAACCGCTCAGCCGGCCAGCGTGCGACAGTAGGCGCCCAGCTGCGCGAGCAGCTCCCGCGCGGTGTCACGTCCGGCCCGCAGCCCGGCGGGGCCGGAAACCGGCCGGACCACCTCCAGATAGCATTTCAGCTTCGGCTCGGTCCCCGAGGGCCGGACGACCATCCGCACTCCGTCACCGGTGAATACCAGTGCGTCGGTGCGCATCCGGCCCCGTACCGCCGACATGTCCGTGAACTCGACCGCGATTCCGGCCAGTGTCGCGGGCGGGTCGGCCCGGAGCGCGGCGACCACCTCGGCCGCCGCCCGCTGATCGGGCAGCCGCAGCGAGACCTGATCGACGGCGTGCACCCCGAACTCGACCGCCAGATCGTCGAGTTCGTCGTACAGGGTGCGGCCGCGGGCACGTAGCCGGGCCACGAGGTCGGCGGCCAGAACGGCCGCGGAGATTCCGTCCTTGTCTCGGACGGTCGCCGGGTCCACGCAGTGGCCGATGGCCTCCTCGTACGCGTAGACCAGACCGTCGCCGGCGCGGGCCAGCCATTTGAACCCGGTGAGGGTTTCGGCGTAGCGGGCGCCTCGCGCCGGGGCCAGCCGGGACAGCAGCCGCGACGAGACGATGGTCGTGGCGACCAAGGCGTCCGGCCCGGCGGTGCGCAGGACATCGTCGGCCAGCAGTACCCCGGTCTCGTCACCGCGCAGCATCCGCCAGCCGTCCGGTGTGGGTACGCCCAGCGCGCACCGGTCGGCGTCGGGATCCAGGGCCACAGCGAGATCGGCGTCCACCCGTTCCGCCAGCCGCAACAGCAGATCCGCGGCCCCGGGCTCCTCGGGATTCGGAAACGCCACCGTGGGGAAGTCGGGGTCGGGCGCGAATTGTTCTGCCACCGTGTGGATATCGGTGAAACCGGCCGAGGTGAGCGCGTGCACCGCGGTGGCGCCCCCCACCCCGTGCATCGGGGTCAACGCGATCCGGATCCCGGCCCGCTCCCCGTCGCCGCCGATCAGATGCGGCAACTGCGCCACCCGGGCCAGATAACGCGACAGGACGTCACCACCCGACGCGGTCACCGGCTCGCGGGCGATCGGTTCGGTGACCGCCGTGATCCGCTGCTCGATCTCGGTATCCGCGGGCGGTGCCAGCTGCGTGCCACCGTCGACGAACACCTTGTAACCGTTGTCGCCGGGCGGATTGTGGGACGCCGTGATCTGCACACCAGCCACCGCACCCGATTCGCGGACCGCGAAGGCGGTCACCGGCGTCGGCAGCGGTTCCGGCAGGCGGATGACCGCGAACCCGGCCGCCGTCAGCACTTCGGCGGTGACGGCGGCGAACTCCGCCGATCCGTGCCGGGCGTCCCGGCCGACCACCACCCGGCCGCCGCCGAGACAGCGATCCCGCAGCCAGGCCGCGAGCCCGGCCGTGGCCCGGGCGACCGTGGACTCGTTCATCCCGTCCGGTCCGGGCGCCAGCGGCCCGCGTAGACCCGCTGTGCCGAAGGTCAGCATCTACAGCTGCTCCAGCAGACCGCGCAGCAGCTTGCCCAGACGCGGCGCCGCCGCGCGTCCCTCCGCCAGTACCTCGGCATGGGTGAGCGGGGCATCGGTGACCCCGGCCGCGAGATTCGTGACCAGCGATATCCCGAGCAACCTGACCCCCAGGGCGCGCGCGGCGATGGCCTCGAGCACCGTCGACATCCCCACCAGGTCGGCGCCGATCGTGGCCAGCATGCGGATCTCGGCGGGCGTCTCGTACTGCGGTCCGGTGAGCCCGGCGTACACCCCCTCGGTCAGGTCGGGGTCGACGCGGCGGGCGAGCTGCCGCAGCTCCGGATCCCAGGCGTCGACCATATCGACGAACGAGGCCCCGGTCAGCGGGGTCGTCCCGGTGAGATTCACATGATCGCGCACCAGTACCGCCTCACCGACCCGCAGGCCCGGCCGGATACCGCCGGCGGCATTGGTGAGGATCACCGTCTCCGCGCCCGCCGCCACCGCGGTACGCAACGGGTGTACGACCTCTTCGGCGGAATGGCCTTCGTAGAGGTGCTGGCGACCCATGAGGACAAGGGTGTCGGTATCGGCGACCGATACCGACACCACCCGGCCGACATGGCCCTGCGCGGTGGGGGCGGCGAACCCGGGTAACTCCGGCATCGGGATCTCGGCATTCGGCGTCCCCAGTTCGGCGACGGCGTCCTGCCATCCCGAACCCAGCACCACGGCGACCCGGTGTCGATCCACCGACGACCGGACCGCGATCTCCTCGGCGGCCTCTTCGGCAAGCATGGCGGTCAGTCTATGGCCTCGCGCACCGCCGGCCCGCCCGAACCGCCTGCGCCGGCTCCGGCGCCCACCCGCGACCGCGCGCCGACCCGTAGCCGATACGCTGCACAGATGCCGTACCTGGAACGTGATGGGAACGTTTTCGTGCTCACCCTGGGCAACGAAGGCCAGACCGACAGCGAGAACCGCTTCAGCCACGAGTGGATAGACGAGACACACGCGCTGCTGGACACGGTCGCCGCCAGCGAGGGACCCGCCGCCCTGGTCACCACGGCCACCGGCAAGTTCTTCAGCAACGGACTCGACACCGACTGGCTGTTCGCCAACCTCGACCGGATGCACGGTTACCTCGACCGCGTACACAGTGTGTTCAGCCGGATCCTGGCGTTCCCGCTGCCCACCGTGGCCGCCGTCAACGGCCACGCCTTCGGCGCCGGCGCCATGCTCGCGACCTCGCACGACTTCCGGGTCATGCGCGCCGACCGCGGCTTCTGGTGCCTACCCGAGGTGCATCTGGGAATGCCCTTCACCGTCGGGATGAACGCCCTGCTCAGCAGCCGGTTGACCAACCAGGTGGCGTTGACGGCGATGACCACCGGGCACCGCTTCGGGGCCGCGGAAGCACTCGCGTCGGGAATCGTCGACGATATCGCCGACCCCGAGGCCCTGCGCGCCGCCGCGGTGGAACGAGCCGCCGGGCTGGCCGCCAACCGGACACCCAGCCTGCCCGCCATCAAACGTTCCCTGCACGCCACGGCTCTGACCGG
Organism: Nocardia sp.; assembly: GCA_013361595.1. Lineage (GTDB taxonomy): Bacteria > Actinomycetota > Actinomycetes > Mycobacteriales > Mycobacteriaceae > Nocardia. The sequence goes on from JABFXT010000042.1 coordinate 4,888, forward strand.
CCTGGCGGTGCCGACCACTCCCGATAACCTGGCATTCGCCTCGAACTAGCGTCGAACGAGCCCGCCGGGCGGCAGCCGGAACGCGGCCACCGCACCGGACCCGGCGGGCGCGGCGCGGATGCCGTCGCGCACGGATCCGGCAGCGGTGCGAAACTGGAGGTTACGGCTGTTCCCCGGGGGATAGCGGAACCGCCGGTATGTACCGCGGCCACGGTCGCGGACGATACGTGTTCGGGTGGCCCGTACACGTGCAGAAGTGGTTCACAGCTGCTCGTTCTACGACAGGAGGACATTCGGTGAGCACAACCGGCCGTACGGTGCGAGACGGGCAGGACGCGGTGACGGCGTGGCTGGCCGAGCACACGGTCGATCTCGTCCAATGGCGCCGGCACATCCACGCCAACCCGGAACTGTCCCGCACCGAGTTCGCGACCACCGAGTTCGTCGGCACCTGGCTGACCAAGGCCGGACTCTCCTTCCGGGTGCTGCCGAGCGGTACCGGTCTGATCTGCGATATCGGCCCCGAAGACGCCCCGCGCATCGCGTTACGCGCCGATATGGACGCGCTGGCGCTCCAGGAATTCACCGGCCGCCCCTTCGCGTCCACCGTTCCCGGCGTCTCGCACGCCTGCGGCCACGACGCGCACACCAGCATCCTGCTGGGCACCGCGCTGGCCCTGGCCGACCTCGACCTGCCGGTAGGAGTGCGGTTGGTCTTCCAGCACGCCGAAGAGGTCATGCCCGGCGGAGCCATCGATATGGTCGCCCAAGGCGCGATGAACGGTGTGGACCGGGTATTCGCCCTCCACTGCGACCCCCGCCTGGAAGCGGGCAAGGTCGGCATCAGGGTCGGCGCCATCACCTCGGCCGCCGATACGGTCGAACTGGTCCTGGACTCACCCGGCGGGCACACGTCACGCCCGCACCTCACCAGCGACCTCGTCTACGCCATCGGCACCGTCATCACCGGCCTGCCCGGCCTGCTCACCCGCCGGATCGACCCGCGCACCAGCACGGTCATGGTGTGGGGAGCGGTCAGCGCCGGTAAAGCACCCAACGCGATCCCGCAGACCGGCATGCTCACCGGCACCGTCCGCACCGGCGATCACGCCAACTGGGCACTACTCGAACCGATGGTGCGCGAAATCGTCGACGGCCTGCTCGCCCCCACCGGCGTGCGCTACCAGCTCGACTACCGGCGCGGCGTACCCCCGGTGGTGAACGACGAACAATCGGTCCGCATGCTCAGCGACGCGGTCCGCGCCATCGCCCCCGACGCCCTCGCCGACACCCCCCAATCCGGCGGTGGCGAGGACTTCTCCTGGTACCTGGAAGAAGTCCCGGGCGCCATGGCCCGGCTCGGCGTCTGGTCCGGCGAAGGGCCACAACTCGACCTGCACCAGCCCACCTTCGATATCGAAGAGCGGGCACTGCCGGTAGGCGTTCGG
>JABFXT010000377.1 GCA_013361595.1 Nocardia sp.
GGCCGGATCGTGATGCGGTCGGGGGCGTGCTGTCGTCAGATATCGAACCGCCCGGCGAACGCCCGCAGCGGCAGATCCGCGCTCGTGATGATGCCGGGCCGGGCCGCGACGACGGATCGGATCGAATTGAGCGCGGGCAGTCCGGTGACGGTCATCCCGATGGAGGCGAAGTTCTCGGGATTCGACAGGTCGAAACCCTTACGCGGGAAGATCATATGTTTGCTGTAGATGCTGGGGTCGCCGGTGATCTGGGTGATGTAGCAGCCCTTGATGTTCCAGGAGGGGTCGGTATGCGGGGTCATCTGCCATTCGAGATGGGTCTCGATGCGCGGGACGCCGTCGACCATGCCCTGGTATTTGATGTAGTTGGCACCGAGGGAGCCCTTGGGCATGAAGTACCAGCCGAGATCGACATCCTTGGTGCAGGCGCCGAGTTCGTAGTGGAAAGCGACCTCGTCCAGTTCGAGGTCGAAGGCATCGGCCATCAGATACACCGAATCGGCGAATACCGCGGTGTATTTGTGTAGCGATTCGGGGATGGTCGGGTCGTCGACCGGACGTCCGTAGCCGACGGCTTTCCAGGTGTCCACGGAATGGTGACAGGACACGTCGACCGATTCGGTGACGGTGATGTTGTCGATCCGCGCCACATCCGCGGTGTGCACGATGCCGAGGATCTGGGCCAGGCCCGGGTTCATTCCGGTGCCGTAGAACGTCGAATCGCCGCGTTCGCAGGCGGCCTGGATGACCTCGCTGACCTTGCGTCCCGACGGATGCGGGTGATTGCTGTCGCGGTGGAACCCGGTGATCCAGTCCGCGGTGGTCACGATGTCGATCCCGGCTTCGAGCACCTTCTCGTAGAGGTCCTCGTCGGGGAAGACGCCGTGGAAGGTGAGGACATCCGGCCGCGCGTCGATGATCTGCTCGATGGTTCCGGTGGCGGTGATACCGACCGGGTCGATCCCGGCGATCTCACCGGCGTCCCGGCCGATCTTGTCCGGGGTGTAGCAGTGCAGTCCGACGAGTTCGAGATCCGGATGGTCGCGGATACGCCCGATCATCTCGGTGCCGAGATTGCCGGTGGCGACCTGGAATACCCGGATCTTGCCGGATGTGCTCATGGTGTGGACCTCTCTGTCTGCTGGTGCCGGTGGATCGGAGCGGCGGATTCCGGTCGGTCGCCGGAGACGGCCGTGCTGTCGTCCGGGGTGGATGTGGCCGTATCCCCATCGGGGTAGAACTGCCGCGCCCAGGCGCGCAGGGCGCGGAATCCCTCGAATTCGCTGCGCGACAGCGCCGGTGGGTCCGAATAGCGCTGATGGGACCAGATGTGGATATCGGCCTCGAACTGTTCGATCACGAATCCGGCCATGGCCTTGCCGTAGGAGCCGATCTCCGGGCTCTCGTCGCCGGGCTTGCGTCCGATCCATACGGTGAAGCGGACATCGGAGGTGCGCTCGTCGACCGGTGTCACCGCGGGCATGGTGCGGTTGTCGATCATCCCCCAGCTCTTGGTGATCGAGCAGCCCAGGCCGGCGTTGATCGATTCGACCCCGCTGTTCACCTGGTCTTCGGTCACGCCTTCGTCGAAGGCGATGGTGAAGTCGACGTAGGAGACGGGGCCGGAGAAGTCGTGGCGGGTGAACTCCGGGATGAACGGGGTCTTGTGCACGTACTTGAAATGCGCGAAGTCGACACCGTTCTCCATCACGTACTGCGGATGCAGTTCCAGGCCCGGCCGGTACAGGGTGGCGGCGGGAACCGGCGGGTAGTAGTCCGCGGCGCTGCTGCCGTCGCCGAACGCCTCGAAGATATCCGGCACCTCGAAATATGGCGGGCGGTCCTCGGTGTCGTACCAGATCCACACGCCTTCGTTGCGTTCGACCACCGGGTAGCTGCGGATGCGGCGGCCCTTGTTCGGATGGGTCTCGTACGGAATGCAGACATTGCGGCCCTCCCGGTTCCATTCCCAGCCGTGGAACGGGCAGACGAGGTTCTCGCCCTCGACATGGCCGCCGTAGCCGAGATGAGCGCCGAGATGTTCGCAGTACGCGTCGAATACGGCGATTCGGCCGGACGCCGATCGCCAGGCCACCATCTCGCGGCCGAAGTACTTCATCCGGTGCACCGTGCCCACGGTGATCTCGCCGCACCAGGCCACCTGGAACCAGCCTGTCGGTTCCATCGGCAGTGGTGGTCTTGCCATCGCGATCCTCCAGGCTTCGAGGGGCTGTTGCGGTGTGGCGACGGCGCCCGAAAGCGCCTCGGGATATGACGTCGGTCACCCGGCGTTCCCGAGCATAGAACCCTCTTTGAAAGAATACAAGAGGGCTATGTGAAACTGGATTACCCTGTTCAGGGCGGGTAAAGTCGGATCTCGTGACTGATATGGCAGTGGGCGGGCGACGCGCGAACCGGCGCGGGATCCAATCCCGGGAGAGCATGCTCGAGGCGGCCATCGCCTCCTTGGCCACCGGTGATCCCGCGGCGGTATCGGGTAACCGGATCGCCCGCGATATCGGCGCGACCTGGGGAGTGATCAAGTACCAGTTCGGCGATATAGACGGCCTGTGGGCGGCGGTGCTGCGATACACCGCCGACAAACGCGGTGATCTGCCCGCCGGAATCAATCCCGACGGCACCCTGCACGAGCGGGTATCCGCCATGATCGGCGCCATGGCCGGTGGGCTGCGCCGCCCGGAATCACTGGCCATCGAAACCCTGCGTGCCGCACTACCCCGTGAACACGCCGAACTGGAACGCGACTACCCGCTCACCGCCGCGGAACTGGCTTCGTGGAAACCGAACTGGGACAAGGCGTGCCAGCGCGCATTCGCCGATATGGATCTGGATCCGGTCAAGGTGCGGCAGGTCGCCGCCCTCATTCCGGCGGCGATGCGCGGTATCACCTCCGAACGCACCCTGGGCACCTACGGCGACCTGGACGACGCGCTCGAAGCGTTGATCGGCGGTATCGTCGCCTATCTCGCGGGGCCGGGCGCCACCGGGCCGGTGTCGCCGAGTCGCTGACGCCGGCCGCTCACGCGGTCCGGCCCCGCTCCGGCGAACGGCGTCCGAACCGGTGCGGCCGTGCCGAAGTCGCGGCCCGAAGGTTCAGGCCGCCACCGCGGGTGCGAGAACCGTTGCGCACCACTGCCGGAAGGTGGTGGGGGTCGTGGTCTGCGGTGTTCGGGGCGCACCGTTGTCCAGGCCCTCGTCCTTGGCCCGCATCATATCGACCATGCCGCGGACGAACGCGTCCCCGGCGTAGCGGGCAGTCGCGGTGGCCAATTCGTCCAAGGACTCGCGGTGGTAGCGGACCGGTCTGCCGAGTACCTCGGACATGATGTGCGCCATCTCGTTCGCGGTGAGGTCCGCCGGGCCAAGTACCGGGAGTTCACCGCTTCCGGTCCACGACCTGTCGAGAAGTGCGGCGGCGGCGGCCGCGGCAATATCGCCGGTGCAGACCTGCGGAGCCCGGAGCTCGGCGGCAAGGGTCCCGGTGAAGACCCCTGCGGCCCGGATCGAATCCACCTGGCGCAGCATATTGTCCATGAACGACGCATTCGCCAGCGCCCGATAGTGCACGCCGGTGCCGGCGATGACGTCGTCCATTTCCAGCGATGCGGTGACCAGACCCGCGCGATCGGCGACCGGTGTTCCCCGGCCGAGAGCCGACACCCCGACGACGTGCCCTACGCCGTGCTCGGTGAGAGCTCCGGCCGCGGCCCGGGTGAAACCGGAATAGGCCTGTCGCAGGCTCGGCGTTGCCGGATCCGGTGGGACGAGCCAGAACACCGCGTCCGCGCCGTCGAAAGCCTTCGCCACGGTCGCGGCGTCACAGTGTGAGCCGGATACGACCTCCACCTGCTCGCGGATGGATTCGGTGAGCTTGGCGGGGTCGCGCACGATGACGCGGAGTCGTTCGTCGTGGGCAGGGGCGCGGTCGACGAGGATCTCCAGGAGCCGGCCGCCGATATTGCCCGTGGGCGTCGTGATCACGATCATGATTTCAGCCTGCGGGTGCGGCCGGCCGGCGTCCAATACCTCCTGGCGCGGATTGATATCTTCAGGGTATGGATCTCGATCTGCGCAAGCTCCGCTACTTCGCCGCGCTCGCCGAGAATCTGCACTTCGGCCGGGCCGCCGAATCTCTCTTCATCGCCCAGCCGGTACTCAGCCGGCAGATCCGGGCGCTCGAACGGGAGCTCGGTTGCGATCTGCTCGTGCGGACGACCCGCAGCGTGCAGTTGACTCCCGCGGGTGCTCAGTTGTACGAGGAGTCCCGTGGACTGTTCACCAGCGTCGATTCCGCGGTCCGGCGGGTGCGGGAGGTCGACCGCGGCGTCGAACGGTTGGTCGTCGGGTTCGCGTCCGGGCTGTACATATCCGCGGCGTTACGTGCCTTCGCCGATACTCGTCCCGGAGTCGAGATCGAACTGCTCGGGTTGACGTGGTGGGAGCGGGAGGTCCCGCTGCGCGACGGCCGGGTCGATGTCGGGTATCTGCGGCGCCCTTTCGACGAATCAGGGTTGCGCACCGTCACCGTGGGGGCCGAACCGGAGGTCGCCTGCCTTCCGGTCGGCCATCGGCTGGCCGGCCCGGTTGCGACCGGCCGACCCCTGCTCGCGGCGGATCTCGCGGGGGAACCGACGATCGGTGCCCAGGCGCGTCGGGCAGCGTCGATCGAGGAGAAGTTCGAGCTCATCGCTTCGGGGCACGGGATCGCCGTGGTGCCGCGGGGTGTGGCCGAAGCGTATTCCCGGCCCGACCTCATCTTTCGGCAGGTGATGGGCCTCGATCCGGTGGAGACGTGTATAGCGGTGGCCGAGAATCGCCGCGAGCGCCGCGTACGCGAATTCGCCGAGATCGCCGCGGCGGTGCTGGCGGAGAATATTTCCTGACTCGAAGATCTTCGGCGACGGGCTACCCGCTTCGGTATGGACGCTGACACATCAGGCCGGCGAACGCGGTGAGCGGCGCTGATCTACGACCGCGCGCGGTGGATCTCGGCGTCCTGCCCGCGGCTCGGGTGCGACAAGGCGCATCATCGATTCGCATCCGAAGGGCTGTGACGGCCGTGCTGAGCACCGATGCGGGATCGCTCTCGCGTCGGCCGCGCCACTGATTCGACCAGGTGCAGGGCATCGTCCAGTGAGCGCACCCGGAGAGCTCCGGCCTGCGCCGCCCAGCCGGGGCCGGCCAGCAGTAGCGGGGCGGGTGCCCGGGTAGTGGTGGGCACGGGATCGGGCGGTGCGGTCCTTCTCGTCTGCGACCACAGCACCACCACCGGTGCGCGGGACTGTCTGCGCACCGCGTCGGCCAGGGCGCCGCACGGTACCGAGGCGCCGAGGAGAACCGCCGGAATACCGGTCTCGGCGAGTGCGGCCCGCAGCACCTCGAGCGGTAGTACATGTCCTTCTCCGGCCGCACAGGCGAGCAGCACCGGAACGACCGCTTCTGTCGGGCGGACGGGTGGCACCGTCCGGTGCAGGGCCGCGATGACGGACCAGGACAGCGCGTGTTCCACGTCGATCAGTCCGTGGCCACGGAGTTGCCGCGCGACCAGCCGGTCGAAAGCGGGGCGGCACAGGCGGTTCCAGGTCGGCACCACGCCGAAATGCGCGATATGGGCGCTGACGGTGTCCAGCAGTGTGCCGGTGTCGAGCCGTTCGGCGGCGGCCAGCACATAGGCGACGTTCCCCGTAGCGGGCTGGGTTGTGCCTGCACCGCGTGCCGCCTCCGCCGCCTGGCACGGGCTGACACCCGCTCGGACCAGGTCGACCATCCGCCGCAGCACGGCGATGTCGCCGTGGGCGTAGTGGCGGCGCTCGCCGGCCCGCCGCGAGGCCGGGCCCAGGTCGTAACGCTGATTCCAGCTGCGCAGCGTGGCGACCGGGATGTCCAGCACCCTGGCCACCGCGCCGACGGTCAATTCGGTCCCCGTGCCGGTCTCGGCCATGATCCGATCCGCCGGCGACTACGCGGGTTCTGTGGCCGGCCCGGCGGGCGGTCCCGGCGAACGCTCAGTACTGACATGGCACACGACGGTCTCCTTCGTTCCCGATCTCCACACCGTTGCCGATCGCCACCGTTCCCGGGCGCGCTCGGCCGAGCTGAAATGTCCGTCGACAGGTCTTCACCTTACGCGCAGAGCGATGCAAAATCGACGCATCGCGCAAAATTCCGACCCCGGTGGTCGGTTCTCCTCGCCGACCGAGTTGATCGGCCGGTGACTAGGTCCTGTCCTGTAATTCATCGCAACCAGAGCACGATCGCAGCGATGGTGAGTTCTGCCTGGTAGTAAGCGGCGCGTTTGGC
>JABFXT010000432.1 GCA_013361595.1 Nocardia sp.
AGGCTGATCGAGTTCGATCGCCCCTTCTTCCACTGCCACCAGTACCGCGTACGCGACCAGGGGTTTGGTGACGGACGCGAGCCGGTAGACCCGGTCGGGCCCACCGGCCGACCACCGGCCGTCCCGGGTGACCACGCCGGCCGACGCATGCCGGACCGGCCACTGCTGGATCTGTTCGAGTGCACGCACACCCCGAGGTTACGAGACGCGACCGGACCGGCGGAATCCACCCGAGCGGAGAGGGACGGTGGATTCATCGCGCGGTTGCCCGGCGGCCCCGGCCGGTGCCGGAAATCGTGCTGCGACGGAGGCGATGAGCTGCCGGCGTCGGCTATCGGACGGTGACACCGGGCCGGCCGCGCACCGGATGCGAGCGCGCAACGACCGCCCGGCACGGGCACGGGCACGGATTCGATCACGGACCTCGTCGCCGAGCCGTCGGCATCGCGACACCTCCGTCGACTGCAGGACCCGGCCCACAGACCACCGATACACCGCCCGGTGGGCCGGTGGGCCGGTGGGCCGACGACCCACCGGGAGCACATCCTCTCCGTCGGCCGCGAATTGCGGCGGAAGGGATCAGCGATCCGCGTCGGTGTACTTGATGATGCCGCGGATGTTCTTGCCGTCGAGCATGTCCTTGTAGCCCTGGTTCACATCCTCCAGCGAGTAGCTGCGAGTGACCATATCGTCCAGGTTCAGCTGACCCGCCTTGTACAGCGAGAGCAGCCGCGGGATGTCCTGGCGGGCATTGCCGCCGCCGAAGATGCAGCCCTTGACCGTCTTCTGGAGCATCGACAGCAGGAAGCTGTTCAGCTTCACGTCGAAGGCGTCCATCCGGCCCATCGAGGTGACGACCAGCGTTCCGGCCTTCGCGGTGAGGATCAGGCCCTCTTCGATGTACTCGCCCTGCATCTCCCCCATGGTGAGGATGACCTTGTCGGCCATCCGGCCCTCGGTGGCCTCCATCAACGGCACGATGGCGTCGGCCATGCTGCTGTAGGTATGGGTGGCACCGAACTTCTTGGCCTGTTCCAGCTTCCACGGGTTCGGGTCGATCGCGACGACCTTCTGCGCACCGGACAGCACCGCGCCCTGCAGCGCGCTCATCCCGACGCCACCGATGCCGACGATGGCCGCCGTATCACCGGGGCCGATATTGCCCACATGGGTGGAGGAACCGAAACCGGTGGGCACACCGCAGCCGACCAGGCAGGCGACCTCGAACGGGATCTCGGGATCGATCTTGACCACCGAGCTGTAGTGCACCGTCATATACGGCGAGAACGTCCCGAGCAGGCACATCGGGATGACGTCCTTACCGCGGGCCTGGATGCGGTAGCTGCCGTCGCTGATGGACTGCCCGGAGAGCAGGCCCATACCTAGATCGCACAGGGCCATATGCCCTGCCACACAGGCCGGACAGCGGCCGCAGGCGGGGATGAACGACAGCACCACGTGATCGCCGACGGCGAGGTCGGGCGGCGTATTGGGACCCAGTTTGGTGATGACGCCCGCGCCTTCGTGTCCGCCCATGGCCGGGAACGACGGCATCGGGGTGGCACCGGTGACCATATGGTGGTCCGAATGGCACATTCCAGCGGTTTCCAGCTGGATCTGCACCTCACCGGCGCGGGGATCGCCGAGTTCGATTTCCTCGACCGACCACGGTTCGTCGATCCCCCAGAGGATCGCGCCCTTCGTCTTCATTCGTGTCCGACCTCTCGCATGCGCGGGCTTTCATGTGACAGCCTCCACAGTACGATACGAACTGGAACACGTTCTAGTGGTTCGGAGAAGATTTTCCGGGGAGAACTGGTCGATCGACCATTCCGGCGCGGCCGGTGGCGGCGATCCACCACCGACCGTCTCCCGGAGAGCTCCCGAATCGTCCGCTTCCACTGCCGATGCTCCCGCGCGCCGGGCCCCGCCGGCGAATCGGGAGATACGCCCGGCGCTCACGTCGGCGGGTGCGGGCCCGCTCCGGAACCGGCCGAAATAATGAAACCTGTTCTCACTCCATGAGTCCGCGCGCCCGCGCGAACAGCTCCAGCGTATTGGCGTGCAGGAAATCGCCGACCTTCTTCGGCGCCTTACCCGCGAAGGACCGCGCGTAGGTGCCCTCCAGCACGATGCCGAGCTTGAAGCAGGCCAGCACGGTGTACCAGGTGACCGCGCTCAGATCGCGATCGGAGAACTTGCCGTAGTGCTCGATCATCTCCGCACTCGTCGGCAGCGAACCGGCCTCGCCCAGTTTGCCGATCAAGGCCGCTCCGGAGGTGCCCGGTTCCGGCCGGGTGGCGATCTGCCAGCCGAGGTCCAGCAGCGGATCACCGATGGTCGACATCTCCCAGTCGACCAGCGCCGCGACCTCGGGCCGCTCGTAGGAGAACATGATGTTCGCGAGATGACAGTCGCCGTGCAGGATGCCGGGAGTCCATTCGGCCGGGCGGTGCCGCTCCAGCCAGTCCGCCACCGCGTCGAGACCGGGGATCTGCGGGCCGGGGTACCCCTCGTTCGCCGAATACGACTCGAGTTCGTGCGTCCAGCGGCCGACCTGGCGTTCCAGGAAACCCTCCGGCTTGCCGTAGTCGTCCAGGCCCAGGGCCCGGTAGTCCAGCGCACCCAGCCGGGCGATGGCTTCGACCGCCGACAACCCCATCTGTCGCCGGGCCTCCGGGTCCTCGGCGAAGGGCGCGGGTAGTTCGGTCTGCGGGTTGAACCCCTCGATCGGCTCCATCAGGTAGAAGACCGCACCCAGCACCGACTCGTCCGGTTCGGCGGCGATCACCCGCGGCGCGCGGACGTCGGTATCGGTCAGCGCGCCCAGCAGCCGCGCCTCCCGGCGGATCACCTCGTTGCTCTTGGGCCGCAGATGCGCGGGACCGCGGCGCAGCACATAGTCGCGCCCGCCCCGGGTGAAACGCAGCATGATGTTCTGCGTTCCGCCGCCCAGCGCCTTCACCCCCTGGAACTCACCGCCGGTGAGCCCCCGCTCGTCCATCCAATTTCCGACCACGGTGAAGTCGACGTGTTCACGATCCACGCCTACCGGCTGCGCAACAGACATGCCTGACATTGTGCCCCACCCGCCCGGACAAACTGCAGGCAACCGACAACAGTTCGATGCCCGGCCGCGGCGTAGGGTTCGGACCACGATGTCTTCCGTTGTGACCCTCCAGCACCGTGTACTCGAGCGGGCCGTGGACACCGAAGCGGCCTTCCTGCGGCTGTACGGTACCTCGGCGACCGCCTTCTGGCTCGACAGCGAGCATGTGGAACCGGGGCTGGACCGGTTCTCCTTCCTCGGCGACGCCGCCGGGCCGCTGAGCGAGGTGGTGCGCTACCGGGTCGGCAGTGGCGCGGTCACCGTGCGCACCGGCGACGGCCGGGTCCGCCGGGAACCGGGCACGATCCTGGACTATCTGGCCGCGGCCCTGCGCGCGCGGTCTGTGGCGCTACCGGCGGCCCTGCCGTTCGATTTCGCGGGCGGCTACGTCGGGTACCTGGGCTACGAGGTCAAGGCGGACTGCGGCGGGTCCGCCGCGCACCGGGCTCCGGCCCCCGACGCCCAGTGGATCTTCGCGGACCGGGTGGTGGTGGTCGACCATCTCGCCGGACGCACCCATCTGCTGGCGCTGGCCGGCACCGATCTGTCCGGAGCATCGGGCGAGGACGCCGCCCACACCTGGCTGCGCACCACCGCGGCGGTGCTGGAGACCCTGCCCACCTGGTCGAACCCGCCCCCGGTCCGCGGCGAACAGGACACCACCGGCCTCGCGGACCATCTGGTCCGGGGCCGGACCCGCTATCTACGCGATATCGCCGACTGCCACAGCGCACTGCGGTCGGGCGAATCCTACGAGATCACCCTCACCGACCAGCTCACCTTTCCCGCTGCCACGGCGGGACTCGACGTCTACCGGACGCTGCGCCGGGCCAACCCGGCCCCCTATTCGGCCTATCTGCGGTTCGGCGATCTGGAGATCGCCTGCTCCTCCCCCGAACGTTTCCTGAAGATCGACCGGAACCGCGTCGTGGAGACCAAACCGATCAAGGGCACCGCCCGCCGCGACCCCGATCCGGTCGTGGACGAGCGGTTGCGCCGTGCGCTCACCGAGGACCCGAAGACCCGGGCCGAGAACGTGATGATCGTGGATCTGCTGCGCAACGATCTGGGCCGCGTCTGCGAGATCGGCAGCGTCCGGGTGCACGAACTGCTGGTCACCGAAACCTATTCGACCCTGCACCAACTGGTCTCGACCGTCCGCGGCACGCTGCGTCCCGAGACCGGCGTCGTCGACTGCCTGCGCGCCTGCTTCCCCGGCGGCTCCATGACCGGGGCACCCAAGATCCGCACCATGCAGATCATCGACGCGCTCGAGACCCGGGCGCGCGGGGTGTACTCGGGGACGATCGGATTCCTCGGGCTCGGCGGCACCGCCGATCTCAATATCGTCATCCGCACGGCGGTGCGCTATGGCGGAAGCTGGCAGATCGGCGCCGGCGGTGCGATCGTGCTGGATTCGGTGGCCGAAGCGGAATACGAGGAGATGCTGCTCAAGGCCGGCGCGGTATACCGGGCGCTGGCCGCGGAACCGGCCGTCGCGGCCGCGCGATCCACGGCGGTCCCGGCGGCCGGTTGACCACCCGGGTGAGAAGTCCTGCGGCCCATGAGAAACGAGCGACCCGATCCCGCGAACAGCGCGACAATGGAGCGATGGCACAGCTCTGGGTGAAAACACATGGTGGGGACTGGCTTCGGGCCGACCAGATCATCGAGATCGGCACCGAATCGGCGCGGGAACGCGGTCCGCACGACGGTGCGGGCGCAGTGGAGGTGGTGGCCCGGCTGGCGGTGCCGACCGGCAGCGGGCAATGGGACTACGACCGGGGCAGCGGCACCGTCGGCCCCAGTATCCGGGTGCTGGGCCGCTACCCCAGCGCGGAGACCGCCGAACGGATCGCGGATCAACTGGTGCTCATCCTGCTCAGCGCGAACAAGAACGCGCAGATCACCTTCGACGACGAGGAGGTCCGGGTCCGGCCGGCGCACGACCGCACCGGCCCAGACGCTCCCTACAACGGCCTGGCACTCGATACGGCCTGACGAGCTCAGGACTTGCGCCGGGACCGCTTCTTCGGTTCGGGTTCGGGTTCGGGGGGTTCGGGGGCGCCGAGACCGGCCATCCGGCCGAGCCGGCCGATGCCGGGCAGTCGTGACAACGCGCCGAACAGATCCTCGCCCAGCGCGATCAGGGCCTCCAGCCGGGGCAGCAGCCGGTCGTAGGCGGCGAACGCGGGGTCGGCGAGGGCAAGGGTGCGGTCGAGCCGGTCGATGGTGGCATTGAGCCGGTCGACCGCGGTGGTCAGATTGTCGATCACATCGGGCAGTTGCGCCGCGAGCTGCGCCGAGGCGGGCGGCAACCGGACCGCCGCGTCGAACGCCTGCCCGGCGGTGAGCTGGGCGGCTTCGAGGGCTTGGCCGGCCGCGGACTGCGCGGCGTCGACCGCGGACTGCGCGGCCGCGAGTACATCGGCGGGGGTGGGCACCCGCCGGGATCCCGGCTTCTTGTCCCCCGGCTGCCCCGGATCGGTCATGTGCACAACTCTGCCGCATCTCCCCCGAAAACCGCTACGACCAGCACATCTGCGGGCGTGTCGGCACTACGTGGCATAGTTCGACGGCGATGGAACTGAGCAAGGGCGCCAATACGCCGATCCCGACATCCCTTCTGGCCGTGGTGATCTCCTGGCGGTCGGATCATGTGGTGGACGCGCATGCCCTGCTGCTGGGCAGAGACGGGTCGGTACGCGGCGACCGGGATCTGGTCTTCTACAACGCCCCCCGCCACGTCTCCCAGGCCGTCACCCTCGACCAGGACCCGGATCCGGGTACGGCCCGGCTGAGCGTATCGCTCCCGCGGACCGAGGCCGAGGTGGACCGCATCGTGGTGTCGGGCTCGCTGGAGGGCGCGACCTTCCCGGAGTTGAACGGGCTCACACTCACCGTTTTCGCGGTCGACGGCCCGGTCGCGGTGTTCACGGTCGACGATTCGGAATCGGTTTCGGCCATGATGTTCGGCGAGTTCTACCGCCGCGACGACGGCTGGCGGTTCCGGGCCGTCGGACAGGGCTGGGCCGCCGGGATGGCGGGTCTGGTGACCGAGTTCGGAATCCAGGTCGACGACGGCCCCGGCCGGACGAAACCCCCATCCCGGGGCGCCGATCCCGGGGCGAGTCCGTCGCGAGCTCCCGCCGCGGAGACCGCGGACCGGCCGGCCGTATCCGGAGCCGACCCCGCGGACCTGCGGACC
>JABFXT010000523.1 GCA_013361595.1 Nocardia sp.
TCTGTCCGAGATCAGCGACGAACTACGCGCCGATCCGAAGGTGCAGCGCGTACTGGCCGAGCTGTGGCCGCTGCTCACTCCGCAGCAGGTGTTGGGCGATCTGTTCGCCGACGCCGATCGTCTCGACCGCGCCGCGGGCAAACTGCTCGATCCGGCCGACCGGGCGGAATTGCTGCGCACCGGTACCGGTGAATTCAGTGCCGCCGACGCCCCACTGCTCGACGAACTCGCCGAACTGCTGGGCACCGACGACGCCGAGGAGCGCGAACGTGCCCGGCGCCGCTGGCGGGCCCAGCTCGCCGAAGCCCAGGACGCCCTGGACATTCTCACCGGATCGGCGCCGCAGGATCTCGAGGACGAACTCGATCCGGAGATCCTGATGGCCTACGACCTCATCGACGCCGGTCAGCTCGCCGAACGCCAGCAGGTGCGCAACCGGCAGACCACAGCCGAACGCGCCGCGGGCGATCGCACCTGGACCTACGGCCACGTGATCGTGGACGAGGCGCAGGAGCTGTCGGAAATGGCCTGGCGCATGGTGATGCGCCGGATCCCGAACCGGTGGATCACCGTCGTCGGCGATATCGCGCAGACCGGCGATCCGGCGGGCGCGAGCTCGTGGTCGGACATGCTGGAGCCGTATGTGGCGAAGCGGTGGAAACGTACCGAGCTCACCGTGAACTACCGGACCCCGTCGGAGATCATGGCGGTGGCCGCCGATGTCCTGGCCGCCATCGATCCCGGTGCCGTGGTGCCGCGCTCGGGTCGCGATTCGGGCCGGTCGCCGCGTGCGCATCGGGTGGCCGCGAAGGAACTGGTAACGAGCCTGACGAGCCTGCTCGCCGAGGAGCAGGGCCCCGGCACCGCCGCTGTCTTGACACCTGCCGAGCTGGTCGCCGAATTCTCCGGTCTGGCAAGTGAATCCGTACGGGTGTTGACGGTGACCGAGGCCAAGGGATTGGAGTTCGACGTGGTGTATCTCGTGGAACCGGCCACGGTGATCGCCGAATCACCGCGTGGGCGCAACGATCTCTACGTCGCGATCACCCGCGCCACCCAGCGGCTCACCGTCGTGCACAGCGCGGAGCTGCCGCCGGAACTGCGGCGTCTGGCCGACTGACCCGCCGCGGAACACGTCCGCCCCGCCCGGAAGTCGTACCGGGCGGGGCGGGCGGGTTCGCGGTATCAGCGCACGGTGTGCACGATCAGCACATCGGACTTCGATTTACGCGCCACATCCGAGGGCACCGAACCCAGCAGGCGGCCGGCCAGCGTGTTCAGGCCGCGGTTACCGACCACGAGCAGATCCGCCTGGGTTTCCCGGACCAGATCCAGCAGGGATTCGACCGGTTCGCCGACGATGGCCTTCTCGACGATCTCCTGGGCCCCGGCGGCGGTCGCCCGGTCGCGGGCGGTACGCAGGATCTCGTTGGTGGGCGCCGAACCGCGGACCTGGTACGCCTCGTCCTTGAGCATATCGCTCGCGGCGGCGACGTCACGGTCGTCGGTCGGGTAGTAGGCGCAGGCCACGATGAGCGTCGAACCCGCGGCGCCGGCCAGCGAGGCGGCCTTCTCCACGGCGACGTACGACGAGTCCGAGCCGTCGGTACCGACGACAATGGTCCGGTAGGCGGTCATTCTCTCCTCCAACTGTGCGGGGTATAAACGCGGCCGCGCCGGACGCTCGACGAAAGTCGGGCAGCGGCGCAGCGACTGCGTAGACCATAGCCGGAAACCTGGGCCCGAATATCCGGATTCGTTGTACATCACATAGGAACGCGGCTACGGTGGCGTTTCACATTTCGATCCGGCCGAAGTGCGCGGATGCCGCCGACCTGCCGATTCCCCCCGGGGCCGGGGTAAACCTGTGAGCGATCACAAGGAATTCGAACATCGTTGTCGCTCTGGGATTTTCCTCACAGTACCGGCGCCCGTGCGCGGGGGCGGCGGGCACCGGCACCAATTCTCGGGGATCAGAGCGAGAACAGCGGTCCCGTTATCGTCAGACCCAATTCATCGGTGTGCGCGAAAAACGCGAACAGCATGACGCAGGCGCCCGCGAGCGCGAGGTCCTTGTTGAACTGGATCGTCTCCATCTGGGTCGCCTCGGCGTCTGTCTCCTTCCAGAAACTGTGCATCATGATCATGGTCGGGACGAGCATGATCAGCAGCAGCAGCGCGCCGAGGTCGGCCCAGATCCCGAACAGGATGCTGATACTTCCCAGCAGCATCAGCAGTCCGGACCCCTGGACGGCGAGCTCCGGCATCGGTACGCCCTTGGCCTGCGCGTAACCGGCCATCGCCTTGGTCTGGGTGAAATGGCCCAGTGCCGAACTCAGGAACAGAATGACGAACATCACTCGGCCGATCAACACCACGACATCCATGTCCAGCTCCTCAATATTCATTGAGGCATCAGCGAGGACCCGGCGTGGTCACATCGCGCTACCGACTCCGGGCCCGACTCGCTCATGCCGACTGTCGCCGACGGTACTGCTCCGATCGAGATGCCATCTTCGATTATGAGGCCGGCAGAACCTTGGAAGTCACCTCATCGCGCGAGCGTAACGAATTCTTGGCATATTCCAGCGGCGCCATTCCGACCTCGGCGGTGAACTCACGAGTGAAATGCGCTTGATCGAAATAACCGAGTTCGGCGGCGAGCGCAGCCAGATCAGCGATACGACCGCGGGCGAGCAGATCGGCGCCGTCCTGTAATCGATAGCGGCGCAGGACCCATTTCGGGCCCGCGCCGATATAGCGACGGAACAGCCGCTGCAGTGTCCGTACCGGGACCCCGAA
Source organism: Nocardia sp. (assembly GCA_013361595.1). GTDB lineage: Bacteria > Actinomycetota > Actinomycetes > Mycobacteriales > Mycobacteriaceae > Nocardia. The sequence goes on from JABFXT010000523.1 coordinate 2,803, forward strand.
CCGTGCGGTCACCTGATCGACCCGGGTCAGTTCGGGATCGCCCGCCATCGCGGCGGCGATCGTCAGCACGAGCCGGTAGTTCGGGTCCTCCCGGCGCGCCCGCCCGCCCAGATGTTCCTCGACCAGGCGACGACGGCCGGAATCGGCGGGCTCGGCGAGGACCCGGGCGACGAGATCGCCGGTATCGGGCAGCACCTCGCCGAGCGGAACCGCGCGATCCCGCAGCGCCCCGACATCGAGCCCGGTGAAGGCCCCGAATCCGCCGGGGCGGAACCGGACACCGAACGTTTCCCCCTGTCCGGTGAGTTCACGGACGAATTTGCGGGTGCTGACACCGTTGACGAAACCGCCGTACCGGTCACCGTCGCGTTCGAAGGTGATGTGTACGCACGGATACGGCAGCACCTCCGCCGCATAGGGAGCCCGGCCGCGCATATCCCAGCGCACCGACCAGTACCACTCCACATAGTCCGCGACGACCGCGCCCGCGGCCAGGCGGTTCAGGGTGCGGAACCGTTCCTGTTCGTGCGGATGCAGAATCGCCCTGCGGTCGCCCGGGGCGGGCACCTCCGGCGCCGGGATCCCCGCATCACTCACAACTGTCCTTTCCCGGGCTGTCGCTTTCTTACAAGAATCGGCCGCCGGAACCCGGCAGAGTCGTACATATGAGCGAAACAGTCGATCCCATCCCCGCTGGCTACCACTCCATCACCGTGTTCATCGCGGTATCCGACGGCAACGCCGCCATCGACTTCTATTCGGCGGTGTTCGGCGCGGAGGTGATCTCGCGCAACGATATGCCCGACGGTCAACCGGCCCATGCCGAGCTGAAGATCGGCGATTCCACCATCCAGCTGGGGCTCCCCGTGGCGGACCAGAATGTGCTCGCCCCCACCGGCGACTGGGTGCACACCTCCCTGGTCCACTACTGCCCCGATGTCGACGCCGTGATCACCCGCGCCCGCGAGCACGGCGCCACCGTTGCCGAGGATCCGGCCACCTTCGTCACCGGAGACCGCTACGGTGCCCTGAAGGATCCGTTCGGGCACCGCTGGGTCGTCATGACCCGGGTCGAGGACGTCTCCCGCGAGGAAGCCGAACGACGTGTGAACGAGTGGATGGCCACCCAGGCCTGACCGGGCAGGGCGGCGTGGAACGGATCCGGTCACTGCAATCCGGCCGCGTCCATACCGCGCAGCTCCTTCTTCAGATCGGCGATCTCGTCGCGGAGCCGGCCCGCGAGCTCGAACTGCAGCTCGCGGGCCGCGTTCATCATCTGATCGGTGAGCTCGGAGACCAGATCGGCCAGTTCGGCACGGGGCATGGACTTGATATCGCGCCCCTCCACGATCCCCGCGCTGACCGCCCGGCCGGGCTCGCCCTGGGCCCGGCGGCCGCGACTGGCATTGCGGCCCGATCCACCGACCTCGACCTCGTCGCCCGCCTCGGAATAGACCTGGTCGAGGATATCGGCGATCTTCTTGCGCAGCGGCTGCGGATCGATGCCCATCTCCGCGTTGTAGGCGAGCTGCTTGGCACGGCGCCGTTCGGTCTCGCCGATCGCGTCCCGCATAGAATCGGTGATCTTGTCCGCGTACATGTGCACCTCACCGGACACATTGCGGGCGGCGCGGCCGATGGTCTGGATCAGGCTCTTCGTACTGCGCAGGAACCCTTCCTTATCGGCGTCCAAAATCGCGACCAGGGAAACCTCCGGCAGGTCCAGGCCCTCGCGCAACAGGTTGATACCGACCAGCACGTCGTATTCGCCGAGCCGCAACTGCCGCAGCAGCTCGACCCGGCGCAGGGTATCGATCTCGGAGTGCAGATAGCGCACCCGCACACCGAGCCCGAGCAGATAATCGGTGAGATCTTCGGACATCTTCTTGGTGAGTGTGGTGACCAGCACCCGCTCGTCGCGCTCGGTACGCAGCCGGATCTCGTGCACCAGATCGTCGATCTGCCCCTTGGTGGGTTTCACCTCGACCTTCGGATCGACCAGACCGGTGGGGCGGATGACCTGCTCCACCACCTCACCGTTGACACGACCGAGCTCGTAGTCGCCGGGCGTGGCGGACAGATATACCGCCTGACCGATTCGTTCCGCGAATTCCTCCCAGGTGAGCGGCCGGTTGTCCACCGCGGACGGCAGCCGGAAGCCGTATTCCACGAGATTGCGCTTACGCGACATATCCCCTTCGTACATACCGCCGATCTGCGGCACGGTCACATGGGATTCGTCGATCACCAGCAGGAAATCGTCCGGGAAATAATCCAGAAGCGTGGCGGGGGCCGAACCGGCGGGCCGGCCGTCGATATGCCGCGAATAGTTCTCGATACCCGAGCAGAATCCGACCTGCCGGATCATCTCCAGGTCGTACTGGGTGCGCATCCGCAATCGCTGGGCCTCGAGCAGTTTGCCTTTACGCTCGAGTTCGGCGAGGCGTTCCTCGAGTTCGGCCTCGATATCGACGACCGCCCGTTCCATCCGCTCCGGGCCCGCCACATAATGCGTGGCGGGGAAGATACGCACCGTATCGACCTTGCGCACGACATCTCCGGTCAGCGGGTGCAGATAGTAGAGTTCCTCGATTTCGTCACCGAAGAATTCGATCCGTACCGCCAGCTCCTCGTACGAGGGAATGATCTCGACGGTATCCCCGCGCACCCGGAACGAACCCCGGGTGAACGACATATCGTTACGCGTGTACTGGACATCGACCAGCATCCGCAGAAATGCGTCGCGGTCGACCTCCGACCCCACCTCGAGGAGTACGGAGCGGTCCAGATAGGACTGCGGCGTACCGAGACCGTAGATACACGACACCGAGGCGACGACGACCACATCCCGCCGCGACAGCAGTGCCGAGGTCGCCGAATGGCGTAGCCGCTCGACATCGTCGTTGATCGAGCTGTCCTTCTCGATATAGGTATCGGTCTGCGCGATATAGGCCTCGGGCTGGTAATAGTCGTAATAGGAGACGAAGTACTCCACCGCGTTGTGCGGGAGCATTTCGCGTAGTTCGTTGGCCAGCTGTGCCGCCAGCGTCTTGTTCGGGGCCATCACCAGCGTCGGCCGCTGGAGCCGTTCGATCAACCAGGCCGTTGTCGCCGATTTACCGGTACCCGTGGCGCCCAGCAGCACCACATCCGGTTCGCCCGCGTTGATACGGCGTTCCAGTTCCTCGATCGCGGCGGGCTGGTCACCGGCCGGACTATGCGGGCTGACCACCTCGAACCGCCCACCGGTGCGTTCGATCTCACCGACCGGGCGGAACTCCGATTTGGCCAGCGGGGTCTCCCCGTCGGTTTCGGTCCCGGTGACGCCGGCCGCACGGAGTTCGGTTGCGAATGCCATGCCCCAAGACTAGGCGCGGTCACCGACAGAATCCCGGTGTCGTCCGGCACCCGGCGAGCGTGACCCGCCGTTCCCTCGCCCGAGTGGGTAGATTCGGCACCTGTGACACAGGTATCCAGCGTGGACGTCCACCGGCCCAAGGTGGAGTA
>JABFXT010000487.1 GCA_013361595.1 Nocardia sp.
ACGCCGGCCGCTGGCAACACACGCTGCGGGCCGCGATGGATATGGCTCCGGCCGGACCCGGGTACTGGGTGGTGTGGGCGTTCGGCGCGGCCCTGCTGACCGCGTCGCTGGTCACGGTCGGCCGCGGCGGCGGCCGGTTGCTGCGGCGGATCGGCTGGTCGCGTGCGCTGGTGATGGCCGTGGTCGCGGGAATGCCGATGGCGCTGTTCGCGGTACCCGCCGCGGTGAGCTGGGGAGACCGGACCTATGCCGCCGCGAACGCCACCGCCGACCCGGATCTGGTCCGGCCGGTCACGATGACCCGTTCCGGCAGTGCCGAATCGATGGTGAGCTGGTCGACACTGGGGCGTGAGGGCCAGCGGTTCGTCACCGCGGGACCGCCGGGCGCGGTCCGCGTCTACATCGGACTCCACTCAGCGCCGGACCTGGCCGCGCGTGCCGCGCTCGCCGTCCGGGAACTGGATCGGGCCGGGGGTTTCGACCGCGCCGATCTGGTGCTCGCGGTACCGACCGGATCGGGCTGGGTGGACGCGCGAGCGCTGCGCGGATTCGGCGTGCGATTCGGCGGCGATGTCGCGGTGGTGGCCCTGCAGTACTCCTACGCGCCGAGCTGGGCCACTTTCCTGTTCGGGCGGGACGCGGCCGCGGCTTCGGCGCGCGCCTTGTTCACCGCCGTCGAAGCGCACGTCGCCACCATGCCGGATCCGCCGCGGCTGCATCTGTACGGCCAGAGTCTGGGCGCGTTCGGCGGTAGCGCGGTATTCGCCGGTGCCGCCGATCAGAACCGGCGGGTGTGCTCGGCCCTGTGGGCCGGGATGCCGGGCGGCGGGGGTCCCGAACCGGGCGCGCGGACCGTGGTGCTGGCCAATTCCTCGGATCCCGTTGTGCACTGGTCACTCGACCTGTTGTGGCGGCCACCGGACCTCACCGCCGCGCGGCGCGACGCACCGACCCCGCCCTGGCTGCCCGTGGCCAGTTTCGTGCAGACCACCGCGGACCTGCTCGGCGCCCTCGGCGCGCCCCCGGGGCACGGTCACCGGTACGACACCGACCAGGGCACGGCACTGCCGGGTTGCGACTCCGCGTAGGCGTCGGCGGCCCGTCTCTTCCGGCGGGTTTGCCGGTCGGATGCGGGCAGCGGTCCCGGTGATGCCGGTCACCGGGACCGATACCTGCCGTGCGTACCCATAGCCGTGTACCGCTTAAGGTGTCCCACCATGGCTTCACCCCGTAACGATCACCAGCGCCGGCCACGGCGCCGGTTCCGGCGCGTTTCGCTGCCGGCTTTCGCCGGCGCCGCGCTGTTCGGTCTGGTGATCACGGCAGTGCCGGCACCGACCTCCGAGGCCGTCGGTATCGACGGTTCGGTCGCGGCGCCCGCCGGATTGGCGGTGGTGGATCTGACCTCGGGTGACACCGTCACGGACGCGGCGGCGGCCATCCCCCGGGATTTCGCGACCTATCTCGGCTACGCCCCGGTGGTCCGGCAGGGCGTGCTCGTAGCCCCGGACGGCAGTTGTTCGTCCCCGGTCGAGTTGCCGCCGGAATTCGATACGGCGTGTATGGCGCACGACCTCGGATACGACCTGCTCCGTTACGCCGACCGCACCGGCGCCCCACTCGGACCGTGGGCGCGCCAGGCGCTGGACCGGACCCTGAGCGTCCGGATGCACCAGGCCTGCGAAACACATACCGAACCGGTGGTGCGGACCCGCTGCGAGACGCTGGCCGGGATCGCGGCGACCGCGGTGGAGCTGAATTCGCGGCGGCAGCGCTACGGGGTCCCGGTGGTGGAGACGCTCGGCCAGGTGGCCGCCCACGCCGCCACCGAGCATCCGACCCGGCCGTGGCTGCTGCGCGCGGGGGCACAGGGTGCGGCGGCGGCGGCCGCGCTCGTCTTCGGGATCCGGCGGTTGCACCGGCGCATCCGGCGCACGAGCGGCCCGGGCCGGCCGGTACCGGTGGGGCCCGTCCGGCCCGGCCGCGTCCCGGTGCTGCCGCGCCCGGCGGTACCGGGTCTGCTGCTGCCCCGTACCCGATGGTTGCCCGGGTTCCGGAACCGGCGGGCGGTCACCCTCGCCGACCCGGCCCTACCGGCCGGCCTGCACCTGTTGCCGGTGGCCCCGCCGAACGAACCGGCACACACCGGCTGAGCGCGGTTGACCGCACTTGAAACACGTTCTAATTTGGGGGCGTGCTTGTTGTGGACGACGTGGTCGAGGTGGACGCTCCGGCCGAGGTGGTGTGGTCGGTACTCACCGATTTCGACCGGTACAGCGACTGGAATCCGTTCATCAGCCGGTGCCGGGCGGAACTCACCGTGGGCGCACCGATAGATATGACGGTCCGGCAGCTCGCACCCGGGCCGATCCGGATGCGTGAATGGATCCGGAGTGTGACCCCGGGCCAGGAGTTCACCTACTCCATGAAACCGATCCCGCTCGGCGCCCTGCGCAGCAAACGCGCCCACACCGTGACCCCGCTGTCCGACGACCGCACCCGCTACGAATCCCATTTCGAACTCGACGGCTGGCTGGCCCCGTTGGTCGGACTGCTGTTCGGCCGCGGCTTCCGGCGCGGATTTCCCGGGATGACGACCGCGGCCGGCCGGGAAGCCGAGCGCCTGCACTCGCACTGATCGCGGCGGACGGCACCACACACCCCGGAGACGCCGATGGCGGCGATCCGTTCCCGGATCACCGCCATCGGATTCTTCGGTTCTCGGATCAGGCGATATCGCCGCGCGCCGCCTCGTAGGCCGCACCCACCCGGTACAGCCGGTCGTCGGCCAGCGCGGGCGCCATGATCTGCAGGCCCACCGGCATCCCGTCGTCGCGGCTCAGCCCGGACGGTACCGACATGGCCGGATGCCCGGCCAGGTTGGTGGGCAGCGTGCACAGGTCCGACAGGTACATGGCCAGCGGATCGTCGACCTTCTCGCCCAGCTTCCACGGGGTGAACGGGCTGGTCGGCGAGACCAGTACATCGACCTGCTCGTAGGCCTTGTCGAAATCCCGCGCGATCAGCGTGCGGACCTTGAGCGCCTGGCCGTAGTAGGCGTCGTAGTACCCCGCCGAGAGCGCGTAGGTGCCGATCATGATCCGCCGTTTGACCTCCGGACCGAATCCGGCGGCCCGGGTGGCGGCCATGACCTGCTCGGCACTGTGGTTGCCGTCGTCACCGACCCGCAGGCCGTATCGCATCGCGTCGAACCGGGCCAGGTTCGACGAGACCTCGCTGGGCAGGATCAGATAGTAGGAGGCCAGCGCATATTCGAAATGCGGGCAGGACACCTCGACCACCTCGGCGCCGAGATCCTTCAGTACCCCCACGGCGGCGTCGAAGGACGCGAGCACACCCTGCTGGTAGCTGTCGGAATGCAGCTCCTTCACCACGCCGACCTTGACTCCGCGCAGATCGCCGGAGGCACCCAGGCGGGCGGCGTCCACCACCGCCGGGACCGCCACATCGCGGGAGGTGGAATCGCGCGGATCGTGTCCGGCGATCACCTCGTGCAGCAGTGCGGTGTCCAGCACCGTCCGCCCGCACGGGCCACCCTGGTCGAGTGAGGAGGCGCAGGCGACGAGCCCGTACCGGGATACCGTCCCGTAGGTGGGTTTGGTCCCGACGGTCGCGGTGACCGCGGCGGGCTGCCGGATCGAACCGCCGGTATCGGTACCGATCGCCAGCGGTGCCTGATACGACGCCAGGGCCGCGGCCGAACCGCCGCCGGACCCACCGGGGATACGGGTGGTGTCCCACGGGTTGCGGGTGGGCCCGTAGGCGGAGTTCTCGGTGGACGAACCCATCGCGAACTCGTCCATATTGGTCTTGCCGAGAATCGGGATTCCGGCGGCGCGCAAGCGGGTGGTCAGGGTGGCGTCATAGGGCGCCACCCAGTCCTCGAGGATCTTCGACGCGCAGGTGGTGGGCATATCGGTCGTGGTGAACACGTCCTTGAGGGCCAGCGGCACGCCGGCCAGCGACGAGGCCGGCGGCTGCCCGGCGGCGAGGGCGGAATCCACCTCCGCGGCGGCGGCGAGCGCCTGCTCCCCCGCGACGTGCAGGAAGGCGTGGTATTCGCCGTCGACCTCGGCGATCCGGTCCAGATGGGCCCGGGTGACCTCCACCGAGGTCACCTCGCCACCGTGGATCCGGGCCGCGAGATCGGCCGCGCCGAGCCGGGTCAGTTCGTTCGCGCTCATTCGCCCTCTCCCAGGATCTGCGGAACCAGGAACCGCTGGTCCTCGGCGGCGGGCGCGCCCGACAGCGCCTGATCCGGGGTGAGCCCCGGGCGGACCTCGTCGGGACGGGTCACATTCGTCACCGGATCCGGCGACGAGGTGGCCGGAACATCGGCGGCGGCCACCTCGGAGATGGTCTGCACATGGCTGAGGATCGAATCCAGCTGTCCGGCGAACTGATCGAGTTCGTCCTCGGACAGGGCGAGCCTGGACAGCCGGGCGAGGTGTGCGACATCGTCGCGTGAGATGGCGGCCACCGCGAACCCCTTTCGTCGATAGTGTGGAGTACGGATCACAAGCACCGAACAGCCTAATGGTGTGGCCGGACCGGGTTGCCCGGCAGGCCGTGCGGGCGGTCGGTGACGACCGGCGGACAGGTCCGCGCCGCTCGGCCGTGGCCGCCCGCACACGCACCGATTATTCGAAAGTTGTACATTTCACACCATAGGTCACCTGTGCGGGGCCGGCTGCGCGCACAATTCGAGTCGATAACCCTCGACAATGGGTGTAAGGATGAGCAGACCGGGTATTCGTTGTAAGCCTCGGCCGCTGAAGGAAAGGGAAACGCACGTGTCTTATCTGCTCCGCGTGCAACTTCCGGATCGTCCGGGAAGCCTCGGATCGCTTGCTGTCGCACTGGGGACCGTCGGTGCCGACATCCTCTCGCTGGACGTGGTCGAGCGTGGAGCGGGGTTCGCGGTCGACGATCTGGTGGTCGAGATCGCCCCGAACGCACTTCCCGACACCCTCATCACCGCCGCGGAATCGCTCGGCGATGTGCGGGTCGATTCCATCCGGCCCTACTCCGGAGTCCTCGACACCCACCGGGAACTCGAACTCATCGACAATGTCGCCAATGCCCGCGACGACCGGCTCCAGGTACTGGTCGACGGTGTGCCGCGGGTCCTGCGGGTCGGCTGGAGCACCGTCCTCGATATGGGGACCCACGGGGCCTACCGCGTGGTGGGTAGCCAGAGCGCGCCGCAGACCCAGGCGGCGTCGGTGCCGTGGATGCCGCTGCAGAAACCGACCGCGCTCGACGGCAATGCCGACTGGGTCCCCGAGATCTGGCGCGATATGGACACCAAACTGGCCGCGGCGCCGCTCGGACCGTCCAGCAAGGCGCTACTGCTCGGCCGCCCCGGCGGACCGGATTTCCGGCCCTCGGAGATCGCCCGGCTGGGCTATCTCGCCGGTATCGTCGCCACCGTCCTGGGCTGATCCACCCGATCGGGAGGCCGGCGCGGGCTACTGTCCGCCGGCGCCCGGCTCGACGATCCGCCACCTGTCCGGTTTACCGGGTGGATAGGCGACGGTGAGCGTATCGCCGACCGAAGGCCAATAGGCGGCATCCCAGACCATCCGCCCGTAGACCACCTTGCCGGGCTCCGACGGCCCGGACAGATTCCCGGTGACGGTGACGAACTGTTCACCCATCGCCTCGGGCCGCGGACTCACCCCGGTCAGATAGAGCGAACCGATCTCCGCGTCGGTGGGCAGGCGTCCACCCCGCCGCCCTCGGAACACGAGGACGAGCATTCCCGCCAGAGCGGCCACCATGATCGCCAGCATCGCCAGTTCGAACACTCCACCATGCTAGGCCTCGCGGTCGGAAACCACGGCGTCCGACGCTCTCGGTCCCGCCCCTCCGGCTCCGGCGGCAGCGGCGGGGCACACACCGTGACAGCTCCGCACCGCATCCGATCCGCTCGGCGGCGAGTGCGCGGGCGCCGGCCGTAGCCGCTTCACACCGATTACTTCTCCGAACCGAACGGGCCTGCGGCGGTGAAAATTCGGTCACCGCGGCCGGTGACCATCAGTTGTGCGAGACCGGACACCCAGCGCATGAGTCGTGCGGGACGGGGTATTTCACTTCCACCGGACATGGAAGGAAGCGATCGTCATGCCGGAATCTTCGATTCGAGCAGGTGCAATGGGTAGCCGAGTAGCAAGCCTCGTAGTACTGGTCTGGTTCGTGGCGGGGATCATCGCCGCGTGGCAACGGGGCTACTTCAATGATCCACCGGAGCAGTGCTCCCACTTCGCGACGCTGGCGGTGACCGTGGTAGCCGGTCCGCTCAACTACGTCGGCCTCAATCCGAAGATGGGATGCACCCTTCCCGAACCCAGCAAGTAGACCCGAACCCGGTCGCCGTATCGGCGGCGACCGGGTCCGGCCAGGTGCTACGACACCGTGAGCGTGCTGGTACCGGCCTCCGAACGCCGGACCGTCCAGACGCTGCTGCGGGTCCGCGCCGAACGGCCGTTACCCCGATCCACCAGCGCCCGGTTCCCGGTGGTGTACACCAGTTGCGCACCGCGCGTATTGGTTTCCGGATTCTGGAACAGCTGCACGAGACGGTCGGTCTCCTCCACCGTCAGTTGCGCACCGATATCGTCGACCACGAGCACTTTCCCCGCGTCGAGCGCGTCGAGCAGTACCGGTAGCAACCGCAGCAGCGCCCGGGTCGCCGCGGATTCCTCGGCCAGCGTGAAAACCGGCTCCACACCGGTGTGTACCAGCCGCAGGCCGACACCGCGCCGGGCCACCATCCGCGTGTAGAGCGCGTCGCGGGCATTGCGCATATTGGTCAGTTCGCGGCCCAGCTGGGTGGCGTTCAAACCGCTGTCCTGTTCCAGTTGCGCGGCGTAGGCCGCCGATCCCGCTGCCCGATCGGTCTGTTCGCCCAGCACGGCGATATCGGCGTCGAGGTCACGCAGATAGTCGGCGTAGCCGGGGTCGTTCTGCGCGATGAGCAGATCGGTGATCCCCAGATCCGCGGATTGCAGCAGGGTCAGCAGGCGAGCGGCGTTCTCGGCGGAACGCGACAGATGCGAACCCAGCCGCAGTTCCGTCGAATCGATATCGCCGGTATCGGCCAGTACCTCGAGCATTGTCTCGAACCATCGGTAGGCCGGAACCAGCGCCTCCGAATACATCTGGCCCGCGAGGCTCAGCAGCAGGGCGTTCGGTCGCACCAGCGGTACCAGTGCGGTGATCCCGAAACGCGCCGGTTCGAACATCGGCCCGATCCGGACGGCCTCCCCCTCACGTTCGAAGACGATCCGCTTACGGGACCGGGGATGGCTGTAGAGCCATTCGGCCGCGACATCGGCGGCGTCCAACCGGAAACCGTAGGTGTAGGGAATACCCTCGGCGACGAACACCGCCTCGAAATCGGTCGGCTGCCCGAACAACGCGAGGTGCGGGGCCCGGACCGGACCGGCGTACGGGTCCCAGCCGGTCACCGAGTGCAGCACCGCGTCCCGCATATGCCCCAGGGCGTCCACCAGATTCGATTTACCGGCGGCCGGTCCACCGTGCACCACGGTCACCGGTACGGCGACCGGCGCGGCCGCGCCGCGGGTCAACCGCAATTCCTGTAGATCGGCCAGCGATTTGTGGTTGGACACCCGAAAACTGCGCAACATGCCGCCATCCTGCCGTGTCGGGCCCCGGTCCCGCAGGACCGGACTCCGGTCGTGTCCCGGCTGTGCCCGGCTACTTCTTCGGATCGTCGTCCATCGCGGCCGGCGGCCGGACCGCGTCCGGGCCGGATTCGAGCAGGAGCCGGAAACCCGCTTCGTCCAGGATCGGGACCCCGAGTTCTTCGGCCTTGGCGGCTTTGGCACCCGGCGCGTCACCGATCACCACGAACGCCGTCTTCTTCGATACCGAACCGGCGGCCTTCCCGCCGCGCAACAGGATCGCCTCCTTCGCGCCGTCGCGGGAGAAACCTTCCAGCGACCCGGTCACCACGATGGACAGGCCTTCCAGTGTGCGCGGGATAGATTCGTCGCGTTCGTCTTCCATCCGCACCCCGGCGGCCCGCCATTTGGCCACGATGGCGCGATGCCAGTCGACGGCGAACCATTCCGCGACCGCGGTGGCGATCGTCGGCCCCACTCCCTCGGCTGCCGCCAGTTCCGCCAGGGATGCCTGTTCGATCCGTTCCAGACTGCCGAACTCGCCCGCCAGCGCCCGGGCGGCGGTCGGCCCGACGTGCCGGATGGACAGTGCGACCAGCACCCGCCACAGCGGCCGGTCCCTGGCCGCGGCGAGATTGCCGATCAACCGGTTGCCGTTCGCCGAGAGGCTGCCGTTCTTGTTGACGAACAGTGCGACATTGCGCAACCGGTCGGCGTCGAGGTCGAACAGATCGCCCTCGTCGGCGATCGCCCCGGCGTTCAGCAACGCGACCGCCGCCTCGTACCCCAGCGCCTCGATATCGAATGCGCCGCGCCCGGCCACGTGGAACACCCGCTCCCGCAGCTGTGCCGGACAGAACCGCTGATTGGGGCAGCGGATATCGGCGTCACCGGCTTTCTCGTAGGCGAGTTCGGTCCCGCATTCGGGGCAGTGCGTCGGCATCACGAACGCCCGCTCGTCGCCGGTGCGGGCATCCACCACCGGCCCCAGCACCTCCGGGATCACATCCCCGGCCTTGCGAATGGTGACCGTATCCCCGATCAGCACGCCTTTGCGCACGACCTCGGCCGCATTGTGCAGGGTCGCCATGGCGACCGTGGAGCCGGCGACGGTGACCGGCTCCATCACCGCGAACGGAGTGACCCGGCCGGTCCGGCCGACATTCACCGCGATATCGCGCAGTTTCGTGGTGGCTTCCTCCGGCGGATACTTGTAGGCGATCGCCCACCGGGGCGCCCGCGAGGTCGAACCGAGCCGCCGTTGTAGCGCCAGCTCGTCGACCTTCACCACCAGACCGTCGATCTCGTGTTCGATATCGTGGCGGTGCTCGGCCCAATAGGAGATCCGTTCGAGTACCGCGTCCACCCCCCGCACCAGCCGCGTATGCGCCGAGACCGGCAGCCCCCAGGCGGCCAGCGCCCGATAGGCCTCGTGCTGGGAGCGCGGGGTGAATCCCTCGGTGCGGCCGAGCCCGTGGCAGATCATCCGTAACCGGCGCCGCGCGGTGACCGACGGATCCTTCTGCCGCAGCGACCCCGCCGCGGTATTGCGCGGGTTGGCATAGGGCGGTTTGCCCTCGGCCACGATGGCGGCGTTCAGCGTCTCGAAATCCGCCAACCGGAAATACACCTCACCGCGCACCTCCAGCAGTTCCGGTACCGGGAACTCGGTACCGGAGGTCAGCTCGCGCGGGATGTCCTCGATGGTGCGGGCATTGAGGGTGACGTCCTCGCCGGTGCGCCCGTCGCCCCGGGTCGCGCCGCGCTCCAGTTTTCCGTTGCGGTACACCAGGTTCAACGCCACACCGTCGATCTTCACCTCGCACAGATAGTGCAGATCCGGACCGGTCTCCTCCTCCACCCGGGCCACCCACGTGCGCATATCCGCTTCGGAGAACGCGTTGTCCAGGGAGAGCATCCGCTCGAGATGGTCGACCGCGGTGAAATCGGTGGCGAACCCACCGCCCACGAGCTGGGTCGGCGAATCCGGGGTGCGCAGATCCGGATACTGTTCCTCCAGCGCCAGCAACCGCTGGAACAGTTCGTCGAATTCGCCGTCGGAGATGATCGGCGCATCCCGCACGTAGTAGCGGAACTGATGCTCGCGCACCGTATCGGCGAGTTCCTGCCAGCGCACCCGGTCCGCACCGGCCGCCGGCGGCGGGGCGGTTTCGCCGGTGGTGTCGTCCCGTTCGGTGGGGCTCGCGGTCTCACTCACATCTGGCACAGTAGTCCAGCACACCGACACTCCAGCAGCACCGTAACCGCACGTCGCCCGGTATTCCCGGGGTCCGCGGGCCCGTCCCCCGGAAGGTCCCGGGGAATCCGACACGGACGCCTGCCGGTCGTGCCGGGGGCATCCGGCGGCCGGGCCGAGAAGCCGCCGAGGGCCCGGAACCCGGGGCCGATACGGCAGCGGGCCCATCGAGTTCCCGGTGCCGCGCGCCTCGCGATCACCGGTCCGGGCGGGGACCGACCGGAATCATCCCGCGACCAGCGACTCCGGGTCCTGAGCGAAAGCCCTCGCCGTCTCGCCGGCCAGGCGCAGGGCCTCGCGCGCCCAGCCCGACGAGGCACCCGCCAGTCCGCATGCGGGACTCACCGTCACCCGGCGGGCCAGTTCGGCGCGCGGGAAACCGAGCCGGTCGACCAGGCGCGCACCCGGTTCGGCGATCGCGCGCCAGGTCACCGGGGTGGCCGGCACAGTGGTGGGTACGAGTCCGAGGATCAGGTGTTTCCCCCGGTCCAGGGCCTCGCCGAGAGCGTCCAGACCCGCGGTACCGGATACCGTGGCGAGATCGAATCCCAGCGCAACCGCCGAGGTGCGGCCGAGGAGGCCCAGCGGCGGCGGGCTCGCACAACAGTGCACTGCCGCGGGCACGCGCTGCTGTTCGAGGACCGTTTCCAGGATCGCCAGCGCTTCGGGTTCCGGGACGGCGGCGATCGTGTTCAGCACGCTCGCCCCGCGCAGCGAACCGGTCAGCACAGCGCTCAGCGACGGTTCGTCCAGTTGCAGTACGACCTCGGCCTCGAGCCGCGCGCCGACCTCCGCGATATGGGTGGACAGCCCCTCGGCCAGCGATTCCGCCAGATCCCGGACCGCGCCCCGGTCGGTGAGTACCCGGTGGCCACCGGCCAGTTCCACCTGGGCGGCGAGCGTCAGCGGGCCGGCGGCCTGCACCTTCACCGTCCGCCCGGCACCGCGCAGCCCGGCGTTCTCCCACGCCTCTTGCAGGGCGTCCAGATCGGTACGCAACAGGTCGTTCGCCCGACGTGAGGCAGCGCCGGGCCGGGCGGCCAGCCGGTATCCACGCGGCGTGGTGTCGAAGCGCATGTCCACGAGCAGCGCCGAGACCCGCCCGATCGTATCCGCGCCCACCCCACGGGCGGGTAGTTCCACCAGATGCGGCAGTTCGGGGAGTTCGCCCACGATCACCGCCGCGGCCTCCCGGGGGTCGGTACCGGGCCACGACCCCACCCCCGTCGCCGCGCCGGCCGGAAAACCGGCCGGATTCATCGGGGCGCGCCCGCCGGCGCGGTGCGCGCGGTCGCGGTGATGGTGCCGCTGCCGAGTACCGCGTCCCCCGCGGATTCGGGGCGATACAGCACCACCGCCTGCCCGCGGGCGACACCGCTGAGGGGTTCGTGCAGCCGCACCGCCAGCCCCGCACCGACCGCCTCGGCGGTCGCGGGTGCGGTTCCGCCGTGCGCCCGGACCTGCACCACGCAGTCGATCGGCTCGGCGGGAGCGGTGCCGCTGGTCCAGATCGCCCGCTCGGCCTCGATCGACCACACCTGCAGATCGTCGGCGGAACCGACTCGCACGGTGCCCGAATCGGGGTCGATATCGGTGACGTAGCGGGGTTTGCCGTCCGGGCCGGGACCCGGCAGACCGAGACCCTTGCGCTGCCCGATGGTGAATCCGTGCACGCCATCGTGCCGGCCCAGCTGCGCACCCGCGGAGTCCACGATGGCACCGGGCCGGATACCGATCTTCGCGCCGAGGAAGGCACGGGTGTCCCCGGAGGGAATGAAGCAGATATCGTGGCTGTCCGGTTTGTCGGCGACGGCCAGACCTCGTTCGGCGGCTTCCGCCCGGATCCGGGGCTTGGGGGTGTCGCCCACGGGGAACATCGCCCGCGACAACTGCTCGGCCGTCAGCACGGCCAGAACATAGGACTGGTCCTTGTCCGCGTCCACCGCCCGGCGCAGCACACCGTCGGTCAGCCGGGCGTAGTGTCCGGTGGCGACCGCGTCGAAACCGAGCGCCACGGCCCGGTCGGCCAGGGCCGAGAACTTGATCTTCTCATTGCAGCGCAGGCAGGGGTTGGGTGTCTCGCCCGCGGCATAGGACTCGACGAAATCGTCGATCACGTCCTCTTTGAAGCGGTCCGCGAAGTCCCACACATAGAACGGGATCCCGAGCACATCGGCGGCCCGCCGGGCGTCGCCCGCGTCCTCTTTGGAACAGCAGCCACGCGATCCGGTACGCAATGTGCCGGGCGCGGTCGACAGCGCAAGATGCACTCCGACCACCTCGTGCCCGGCGTCGACGGCCCGTGCCGCCGCCACCGCGGAATCGACTCCACCACTCATCGCGGCGAGCACTCGCATACGCTACGCACCTCCTCTCACACCGGCCAGACCCGCGGCCCTGGCTCGTTCCACCACCTGCGGCAGCACATCAAGTACTGCATTGATATCGGACCGCTGCGACGTGTGTCCAAGGGAAAACCGCAGCGATCCCCGCGCTTCCCGGGCTCCCACGCCCATCGCGATCAGTACATGGCTCGGCGAGGCCACTCCGGCCGTGCACGCCGAACCGGTCGAACATTCGATCCCCGCGGCGTCGAGCAGCATCAGCAGCGAATCGCCCTCACAGCCCGGAAAGGTGAAATGGGCGTTGCCCGGCAGCCGTCGTTCACCGTACGGACCGTTGAGGACCGCGTCCGGGACGGCTTGCCGTACCCCCGCGATCAACTCGTCACGTAGTCCGGTCAGCTCCTCCGCACGGACGGGCAGCTCCGTCACGGTGTACCGCAACGCGGCGGCCAGCCCGGCCACCGCCGCGACGTCGGAGGTACCCGAGCGCAGGTCCCGTTCGTGGCCGCCCCCGTGCAGCAGCGGTACGCAACCCACCTGCCGCCCCAGCAACAGCACGCCGACTCCGTGGGGGCCGCCCAGTTTGTGACCCGCGAAACTGGCCGCCGCGAGCCCGCTGGCGGCGAAATCTATGGGTAGTTGCGCCGCGGCCTGGACCGCGTCGCTGTGCATCGGCACGCCCTCCGCCCGGGCGATCTCCGCGAGTTCGCGGATCGGCTGGATGGCGCCGGTCTCGTTGTTGGCCCACATCACGGTGACCAGCGCGACCTCGTCCGCGTGCTCGGCCAGCGCTTCGCGCAGCGTCTCCGGCGTCACGATTCCGTCCGCGTCCACCGGCAGCCAGGTGACCCGGGCGCCCTCGTGCCGTTCCAGCCATTCCACGGTGTCGAGGACGGCGTGGTGCTCGGTGGCACCGGCAAGGATCCGGTCGCATCGCGGGTCCGCGTCCCGGCGGGCCCAGAAGATGCCCTTGACCGCGAGATTATCGCTCTCGGTGCCGCCCGAGGTGAGGATGACCTCGGAGGGGCGCGCGCCCAGATCCGCGGCGATCGATTCCCGTGATTCCTCCAGCCGGCGGCGGGCAGCCCGGCCCGATCCGTGCAGCGAGGACGCGTTTCCGGCCAGCGCGAACGCAGCATTCATCGCCTCGATCGCGACGGGCAGCATCGGTGTGGTCGCCGCATGATCGAGGTAGACCGTCGTGGGCACACCGCTCACAGCACCCGGAAAAGCCGACTTCATGACCGACAAAGCCTATACCACCGTTGACCTGGGCATCTTTGGGGTCTCCCCCCTCCTTCTACAATTTTTCTACAAATTCCACACGATTCACAACAGTGCAGGCACCACCGACATTCCTGGATTTACCTGCCCGGATGACAGAGATGGCGCCGGTATAACCGTGGCCTCGAGCGCCACAGACTGTGCCGTCGGGCCAGCTGGGCCCACCCCCGGAGCAGCTCGATTGGAGCCGACTGACCAAGTGGGGTTTCCCATCCCGCTGGTGGAAGGGAAAAGGCGTCTGTCGCTCCGCACGCCACGCGGAATACCAGGGGTGCACTGCCGGGGCTTATATGACTGGTGCCCACGGGGCGTCCTGGCCCTGTTCTGATGGCACCCTGTACGGATGCCACCGTAGGTTTTGCGTAGGTCGGACCATCCCCGCGCGTGCGGGGATGGTCCGGGGTTCATGGTGAGCAGGTCGCCGAGGATCGGGTCGGCCCTGCGCCCGCGGGGATAGTCCGGGCGCCGACGTCTCGACGGTTCTTGTCAGTCGAATTCCCGTCGGCGAGCAGGCGCTGCGGCCCCTGCACTAGAGCGAGCACTCGATGCCACCAGCGGCCACGCGCGATCCGCTGAGCAGCCGTGCCTGAACTTCGGTCGTGCCTTCGATAAGGCGCCGCCGGAGCGCACAGGCTGAGCAAAGACACAATCCGGCGAATGACCAACGAGTGCACACTCCGCGCGTACCGGTTGCGCGGCAAGATCCGAATCACGGACGAAGACGTCAACACGGACATGAGCCCGCTCGAGTGAGGAGGTACCCAAACCCATGCGCTCACGCATTCTGCTCGGCGACGTCGGGGACCTGCAGAAACGCTCTACGATTTTTACACGATTCGCAACAGCGAAGGCACCACCGACATTCCTGAATCCGCACGGCCCGGTAGGGGCCCGGCACCGGGAATACCGTCCGTCCACGGGCCGGGAGCGACCCCCGTTGGATCCGGCCGAGTTCGATGGAGCAGGCGCATCGGCGCTTCCGCACCCGCACCGCTCTTCGGCCGTGACGCCCTGAACAGGTGCTCATATTTCTACGGCCGTGCCGTTGCGGCAGCAAAGGCAGCGGCGCTGCCGACGCCCTCGGCGACGGTCCGTTCGGCTGAGCCGGATGCGTTGTCGGACAAACTATCAGCGCTCGCCGAGGAAGCGCTCTGGGCCGGCTCGCCTCGCTATGCCCCAGGGTGGAACCGCCCCGGAAGCGTACTGTCGAGGGAACGAGACCGCCGAGGTCTTGCAAACAAAGGATGCCCAGTTGTCCGACAAATCTCCGCGTAGCACGATGTCCAAAAAGCAGGGGAAATCGATCAAGGAGAAACGAGCGGAGAAGAAGGCCAAGTCAGCCGCGACCGAATCCGGTGTCGAGGCCTTGGAGAACAAGGGCAAGAAGCGCACATAGATATACTCCTGTCCGACACCGGAGCTCAGCTCTCACGGGCTCAGCTCCACTACGGGTAGGTCGATGTCGCGCCGAGCCGACGAACGAATCCTGTACAGGGCCGTCACGGACCGGATCAAGCCAACGGGTACGCGCCGGCGACAAAGGAGCAGGCAGCGGGACGGGCGTTGTTCGCTCGCCTTCGAGAGGTGTACGCACGAGCGAGAATTCGTGATGCCGAACTCGCCGCGATTGCCGGAGTGGTCGGTGCCTCGATCCCGATCGCGTCAACGCGGATTCTCACGGTCTCGACCAGCGCTCGTGTGCGGACTGCCGGGTGATGTGCGCGGCGCGGCCGATATCGGTCCAAGAAGCTCCGCCTGCGCGGGCCTGGCGCACAGCTTCGATGCGCCGGTGTTCGGCTTCGGCGATTTCGTCGGTGATCACCGCGATCTGCCGGAGTGCTTGTAACGGGCTGATATGGGCGAACCAGTCCCGCATGGCGGCATCTCCGAATTCGCCGGAGTCCTCGGCAAATCCGTGACCATCGTTGAAACGGTAGTGGGCATCGGCGTCATCGGCTGTCCGTGTCCGTGTCCAGACCGGGCCCCGCCAGTGAATGCGCCCACTACCTTCGGCAACACATACCACCTGCCAGCCGGTGATCTCGTCTTCGGCGCGATAGTGCTCGCGGTCGACGATGGGCGAACCATCCGGGGCGTGGGTGACCGGTATGCCTTCGCTGCTGTATCCGCCGCCGCCGCCGTAGCCGTCTGCGAACAGCTGCATTATCCATCCCTCGTGCTGTCCGTCTTCGGTGCTTCTACTCATACCCGCTTCGACTGTTGGCTGCATTTCCCGACAGCCTACCGACTGTCAGGAAATCCTGACAGCAATTCCGGGGTGAGCTACTCCACAATCACCGGCGCGGCACGCGGGAGCTCTCTGCTCCGCCGCCACCGGGCAACCGCCTACCTCGAGCACGGTTATGGTGAACCCTTCGGCGTGCCCGACGAACGATTGGCGCGCATGGTCGCAGGGATGCGCACCCGCGAGCAGCTCATCGCCGAGTGCGAGGTCATCCTGCTGGCCAAGCCGCTGCGGGAGGACGTCGCCGAGCTGCGGACCGGCCAGGTGCCGTGGGGCTGGCCCCACTGTGTACAAGACGCCGAGCTGACCCAACTGGCCATCGACCGTCGACTGACCGTGATCGCGTTCGAGGCGATGAACCACTGGCGAAGTGACGGCTCGTTCGGCCTGCACGTCTTCCACAAGAACAACGAGCTGGCCGGCTACTGCTCGGTGCTGCACGCTTTGCAGTCGATCGGGTCTACCGGGGACTACGGCCGCCGACTGCGAGCGGCGGTGATCGGCTTCGGGGCGACCGCGCGCGGCGCAGTGACCGCGCTGAACGCCCACGGGATCCACGACGTCGAAGTTCTCACCGCCCGTGGCCTCAGCACCGTCGGATCGCCGATTCATTCCGCCACGATGGTGCATTTCGACCACGACGCGAACAACCCGGGCGACCCACGTCGCAGCTACGCGCACACCGAGCCCGGCCGAGTGCCGTTGGCCGGGTTCCTCGCCGAGCACGACATCGTCGTCAATTGCGTGCTGCAGGACACCGACGCGCCGCTGACCTTCCTCATCGAAGACGACCTCGCCGCTTTCGCCCCGGGTAGCCTCATCGTCGACGTCTCCTGCGACGAAGCCATGGGCTTCAGCTGGGCTCAGCCCACGACCTTCACCCGGCCGACCCTTTCGGTCGGCGACAGAGTCACCTACTACGCGGTCGATCACAGCCCGTCCTACCTGTGGAACTCGGCGACCTGGGAGATCAGCGAAGCGCTGCGGCCGCACCTGCGGTCGGTCCTTTCCGGACACTCCACCTGGGACGATCACGAAACCGTCCGGCGCGCGATCGAGATCCGCAACGGCACAATCCAGAACCCCGCGATCCTGTCGTTCCAACAGCGCCTACCGCACTACCCCCACCACCGTCGCTGATCTCGTCGAATGCCTGTCCCGCGGACCACGGGGATCGGATGACCGTGACTCGACGATGCGCGTGCGCAGAGCCTATCGCCGAGGGCTATATCCGTGTCGGGGCCGCCAAGAGCGTCGAAACAGGACATCAGC
Organism: Nocardia sp.; assembly: GCA_013361595.1. Classification (GTDB taxonomy): domain Bacteria; phylum Actinomycetota; class Actinomycetes; order Mycobacteriales; family Mycobacteriaceae; genus Nocardia. The sequence continues at coordinate 17,077 of JABFXT010000487.1, forward strand.
CGTGACCGGGTCGTCGTCCATCGACGACATTTCCCGAGCTGGACAGACAGCCCGTCGTTCGACTACAGGACGACTCCGGACCCATGACCGTCGACCTATTCGAGGTAATCCCGAAGCGATTGTGAGCGCGATGGGTGACGTAGCTTCGACATCGTCTTCGACTCGATCTGCCGGATCCGCTCACGGGTGACGCCGTAGACCTTCCCGATGTCGTCGAGCGTTCGAGGCCGCCCATCATCCAGGCCGTAACGCAGGCGCATAACACCGGCTTCGCGCTCGCTGAGCGTGTCGAGGACCGCCCGCAACTGCTCCTGCAGCAGGGTGAACGCTACCTTCTCGACGGCGACGACAGCCTCGGAGTCTTCGATGAAATCGCCGAGCTGGGTCGTGCCCTCATCGCCGAGGGTCTGGTCCAACGAGATCGGCTCCCGTGCGATTTGCCGAACCTCGAGAACCTTCTCGGGTGTGATACCCAATTCTGCGGCAAGCTCTTGGGCTGTTACCTCGCGGCCCAGCTGCTGGAACAGTTCGCGCTCCACACGCCCGAGCTTGTTGATGATCTCCACCATGTGCACGGGGATTCGTATGGTGCGGGCCTGGTCGGCCATGGCTCGAGAAACCGCCTGGCGAATCCACCATGTGGCATAGGTCGAGAACTTGAACCCTCTGCTGTAGTCGAACTTTTCGACCGCCCGCACCAGACCCAGATTGCCCTCCTGGATCAGGTCGAGGAAGGCCATGCCCCGCCCGGTGTAGCGTTTTGCGATCGACACCACCAGCCGCAGATTTGCCTGGAGCAGATGATCTTTGGCCGCGATGCCGTCCTGTACGATCCAGGTCAGGTCTCGGCGACGTGCGATCGTGAGACCTGCGGGCCTCTCGCATTCGGCCCGCAGCTTCTGCCCCGCGTACAGACCGACTTCGATTCGGACGGCGAGATCGACCTCCTCGGCCGCGGAGAGTAGGGGAACTCGCCCGATCTGCTTCAGATACGCCCGTGTCGAGTCGCCGCTCGCGGTGAGCTCGGCTTCCTTGCGCGCCCGACGCAGCGCCGGAGATTCGTCCTCATACAAGATGTCGTCCGCGACGTCATCTTGCTCTGCCGAGGTGTTAGTGGAATCTCGGCCATTTAGTTCGCCTGCGGTGGTTGCCACATGTGCCTCTCCGAGTGATTCGGGCGACATCGCGATTCGAGAAACAGAACTGCGGAGTGGCCTCGAGCGGCTCGGCAATCACCGGGACCGATGACCAGCGTACTGGTCGGCACACGAAATGAGGCGACCAACGGCGCCAGCACGTACCTTTCAGGAGGGCGGCGATCGGATATTGGGTGACGTGCCGAGTTCTCGGTAGATCAGGACCGGAAGGGCCCCGAGCTGCAGGCCCAACTCGGGCTTCAGACGAGCTGCGGCATGGCCGAAGCGCCTTCCGGCATTCGGCCGTCATGGTTGTCGCTGGAGACCGACCGGCCGATGTGCTCGCCACGACATCGGCGTGGGCGGCAGGCGTCGCGCCCGGCGCGTTACCGCGTCGGCGAGGTCGGTGTAGTCGTCGATCAGCTGAGCGAGCCGATACCACTCTGCGTGCACGATGGGGTCGGACAGTTCCGCCGTCATCAGCAGGTGATAATCAGCGCACGACGAGTCGGCGAGCCCGGTGACGACGGAGCTTGCCGGA
>JABFXT010000515.1 GCA_013361595.1 Nocardia sp.
GGGAGGATTCGCTCGGCCGCGCAGTTTCCATGGACCGTGTCGTGTCCGCTGAATCCGCGTGCCGAAATGGTAGCCCGCTGCATCGGTTTACCGCATGCCGGTACGAGATTCCGAGTACCGTTACGAATCAGCGAATCCGGAGTGTCACTCGGGTCGACGCTGCGGGAGGCGGATGGGGGACCAGGAACAGCGCAACGGAATGCCCGGATGCGCACCCCCTGCGGCGCACCCGGGCCAATGAATTATACCAGCCGGTGTGTTTCCGCTGCGGGCTGGGTTTCGTACCAAAGGTTCGGTACAGGTCAATAAACCGACCGAAGGTCGGCAAACAACAGGATAAGTTCGCGACGCCCGTCCGCTGGTCGAAGGCGGAGGAACGGTCGCGAGTATTCCGCGGGTGGAAATCCCGGGGATTGCACAAGGCTTCGGAGGCGTTTCGAGCATGGCACGGCAGCAAGAGCGGGCCCGTCGGACACGGGCAGCAATTATCCGGTCCGCCGCCGTTGAGTTCGGGAAGAGCGGCTATGCCGCGGCTTCGCTCAACCGCATTTTGGAGGGATCCCGGGCGACCAAGGGCGCCATGTACTTCCATTTCGATTCGAAGGAAGATCTGGCGCGGGCCGTACTCGATTCGGCGATCGAGCGGTACACCATCACCATCGATCGCTGGCTGGTCCGTACGGATCTGGGCGCGCTCGATACTCTGCACGGTGTCTTCGACGAGCTGGCGCTGCGGCTCGAGCACGACATAATCGTGCAGGCCGAATTCCGGCTCGTCATCGATCCCGGCTTCCATCGTCAGGGCCACGGCGGTTGCCCGATGCTCTTCGCGACAATCCGTGATCTGACCGTCGGGGCGATCGAGCAGGGGCAGTTGCGTCCCGATACCGACCCCGACCGATTCACCCGCACCCTCGCCGGCGCGCTGATCGGCCAGCGCTATATGGCCGATGCCCACGGCGGCGACCCGGACCTGCGCACCCGGTTCCGGGAATCGCTGGAGATGCTGGTGCGGGCCGGCTGCACTCAGGCCTGGGCCGAGGAGTTCGGCCGTTCGGGATGGCGGGCGAGCGCACGACTGGAAGAGCTGGGTTCGCCCAGTTGACCAGCAGATTTGGGAATTGTGTGCACCCTGTCATAAGCTATGCGAGCTCCCAACGGACAGCCGTTGAAAGCCGGTCCGGAGAAATCCGGGACGAGCCCCCTTCGTCTAGCGGCCTAGGACGCCGCCCTTTCAAGGCGGTAGCGCGGGTTCGAATCCCGTAGGGGGTACCACCTATGTGAGTAGGTGGCACACAGCAAGGCCCTGTGGCGCAGTTGGTTAGCGCGCCGCCCTGTCACGGCGGAGGTCGCGGGTTCGAGTCCCGTCAGGGTCGCCAGTGGATGCCGGAGCAATCCGGCTTCCATCGGATGGCATTCGTTCCGGGTGCCTGCGGCCAGGTAGCTCAGTTGGTACGAGCGTTCGCCTGAAAAGCGAAAGGTCGCCGGTTCGATCCCGGCCCTGGCCACAATCAACCCCCTGATCATAGATCGGGGGGTTTCTGCTGTTTCGGGCCCCGTTCGGGTGGAATGCTGTGATCATGGCGGAACGGTGGTACTACTGCTTGAAGCATCAGCGCGCCGAGCGCGGGCGTCAGTGCTGGTTCCGGGACCGGATGGGTCCCTACCCGGATCAGGCTACGGCCGAACGCGCGCTCGAGATCGTGCACAAGCGCAATGCCACGCAGGATGCGGCGGACCGGACGTGGCGCGAGGGCGATTGAGCGCCGGAAAACCCCTGCTGACCCGGCCCGCCGACGCTATGACCGGTGCGCTGCATCCCCTGGCGGGCGGTTGGGCTACCGTTCACGGGTAATACGTAGCGACGCCCGCGGCCTGTTTCACCGGCTGCGCGGCGAGACCAGGTGAGCAGGGAGGGCGACCCTTGAGGGTTACCGTTGTTGTGCCGACCTACAACGAGCGGGACAATCTGCCGGTAGCGGTGGAGCGGCTGACCGCACTACCCGTGCCCGACCTGCACGTACTGGTAGTCGACGACAATTCCCCGGACGGCACCGGTGAGGTCGCGGACAAGCTGGCGGCCGAGTTGCCGAACGTGGTCTCGGTCCTGCACCGGACCGAGAAGGACGGATTGGGCCGCGCCTACATCGCCGGGATCACCCGTGCGCTGGAGGAAGGCGCGGATGTGGTGATCCAGATGGACGCCGATCTGTCCCATCCCGCCGAGGTCGTCCCCGCCATGTTGGAGGAGCTGAACCGGCCGGGGACGGGCGTCGTGCTCGGGTCCCGGTACGTACCCGGCGGCTCCACGGCGGCGGAGTGGAAGTGGTACCGCAAGGCGCTGTCGGCGTGGGCCAACTTCTATGTCAATGCCATCCTGCGGCTCGGCATCAAGGACGCCACCGCCGGTTTCAAGGCGTGGCAGGCCGATACGCTGCGTGCCATCGATATCGGCACCATCCGCAGCAACGGCTACTCGTTCCAGGTCGAGATGAACTATCGAGCCAAGAAACAGGGCGTCGAGATCGCCGAGGTACCCATTCGATTCGAGGAACGAACCCTCGGCGCCTCCAAGATGAGCCTCAAGGTGCAGCTGGAATCGGCGTTGATGCCGTGGAAGCTGCTGCTGGGCCGCGCGCTCTGACCGACGGCCGGTCCGCCGGTTACCGAGGCCAGTCGCGCAGGGTGTCCAGATAGCGCTGCCGGACCTCGGCGACCTTCTCGTCCAGGTCACCGCCACCGATCTCCACCGGCGGCAGGATCGCCACATCGACCACGCCCGGGCGCGCGATCATCGAATCCCGCCTACCTATATCTGCGGCGTTGCGGATCACCACCGGGATCACCGGTACCCCGGCCTGCTCGGCCATGTGGAAGGCGCCCTTCTTGAACTTGCCCGGCTGCGCGGTGTAGGAGCGGGTGCCCTCCGGGGCGATCGCGACGGAGAGGCCGGTGCGCAGGGTGTCCACCACCGGAGCCAGGGATGCCTTGGCGAGATCGGTGTTCGACCGGTCGATGAAGGTGACGCCGACGAACCTCATCAGCGGCCCGAAGATCGGATGCCGGATGAGTTCCTTCTTCCCGACTCCGGTGACGTTGCCGCCGAGGACGGCGGGAACGATGAGCACATCGAACTGGCTCTGATGGTTGAACAGGAACACCGCCGGGCGTGGGCCCCGGGCGTTCTCCGCCCCGGTGACGCGGAGTCGGATCCCGCAGAGCCGCAGCGGCCAGGCCGTTCCGTACTTCATGAGCGCGTCGGCCATGGCCCGCCGGTCGCGGGTATGAGACTTGCGCAGCACCCCGTACAGCGCACCGGCGAGCAGTGCGGCGAACCCCAGGAGAGTCCGCGCGTAGTCGGCCGGGCGCGGCGCGGTCCGCGTGGCGACGGCGGGCGTGGCCCAGCCGTACTCGGCGCCGGCCGCGGCGAGGACCGGGTCGGGTGCGACGGGGATCTGTATCCCGGCGCGGGACAGGAGCGGTAGGTCGGCCGCGCTCCCGCTGTAGACGTAGGAACGCGCGAGATCCACCTCATGGGCCGTCGCGAATTCCGATACCGCCTCCGCCTTCTCGGGGCCGTAGACCACCCCGTCCTCGATCAGCCCGCTCAGCCCGTCCGAGGTCGCCGCGGGGCGGGTGCCGAGCACATGGGGGATACCCAGGGCGGTGGCGGCGGGACGCAACTGGAATTCGGCCGAATCCCCGGTCAATACCACGGTGTGCCCGGCGGCGACATGTTCCCGGACCAGTCGTAGCGACTCCGGGCGCAGCCGGTCGTACCAGCCACGTTCGAACAGTCGTTCGCCCAGCGCGGTCAGATCCTCCGGGGTACGCCCGGCGGCGTCCCGCACGGCGCGTTCGAGGATATCGGCTGCCGTACTCGACCCGGTGTGGCGCAACTGGTCGAACAGCGTGGCGATCAGATCGCGATCGGCTCCGCGCCACCGCGGTGCCGGTGCCGAACGGAGTTCCGCGACGGCCGTCAGATCGAATACCGCGCCGATCCCTGGACCGCGCGGCCCGGAGCGGATGGCCGCGACCATCGCATCGATCGTCGTGGTCGAGGGGCCCGGGGCGGGGGTGCCCCGGGTTCCGGTGTCCCGTGCGCTCATCGGATCCGTCCTGCGGGGAGATTGGAGGGGTCGAGGGTGGCGGCGCGGGAGATCCGGAAACCGATCGTGCGCAGCCGTTCGGCGAATTCGCGGCGCCGCTGGGCGAGTTCGGCCACCGATTCCGCCGATTCCGGATCGGCGGGTTCGAGCAACCCCCGGTTGGCGGCGAGTTTCAGGGCACTGCCGAACAACTCGGTGGAGACCGACTCGGTACTGTGCAGCCGCTGCTGCAGCAGCATCTGCCTGCCGACCGAGACGCATTCGTCGATGAACTCCTTGCGGTCGATCTGTGCGGACGGGTCCCGGGCGGCCAGCCGTTCGGCCACCACCAGTTGCGCGTCGAAGAACGAGCGCAGCACCCGGTGGGCCATCATGAACCCGGTGCCGGTGAGCGCGGCCAGGATCTCGCTACCGAGGGTGTCGCGGGACCGGGACCGCCAGCCGGGGTCCACCAGCAGCATCTCCGCGGTGATCCGCTCGGCGAATTCGGCCCGGTCCGGGAAGAAGAACTCGAACTTCAGCAGATCCCGCAGCTGGTAGGCCTCTTCCCAGCCGATGCCCAGCGCGTCGGCGTCCGGGCCGACGGCATCACCGCCCGGATCGTCGGGTGCGGCTTCCACCGCGGCCAGGATCGCCAGTTCCACGATCGCGCGGTCGACGAACCAGTGCACCGCGCTGTTGCGATAGAACGCGGCCTCGAGGTGGGCCCCGGACTCGATCGAGTACACCGGTTCCACCCCGCTGCGATAGACCGTGACCACCTTCGCCAGCGACAACTGTTCCAGGACCACGGCCAGACTCTGCTCGTCCCGCAGTTTCGCGATCTCACCGCGCGGGAGGTCACGCCGCTCGATGTAGTCCAGTACGGGGGCGAGCACCTCGCAGACCTCCGCCCGGGTCAGCGCACGCTGATGGACCCCCAGCAGCGCCAGGGCGACCAGCGCGTTGACGGTGATCGGGGTGACCGAGTTGATCCCCACGGCCACATCGAACGCGAGCCGCTGGACCGCCAGGCGTTCGCTCTCCTCCCCGGAATCCCGTGGATCGACCGGATGCGCGGCGTTCCGATCGGCCGGGTCGGTGCGGTGCAGGGGGATGGTGACCGGCCGCGCGACGAGCGGATCGCCGTGTGCGGCCAGCCGTTCCCGCGTCGAGAGCGGTTCGCCGAACCGGACGTAGACGTGCCCGGCCGAATGCTGCTGGTTACGGACGTAACGGGCGAGCCAGCCCAGACCCTCGGGTTTCTTGCGGCCGCCCATCTGTTCGTCCGCGATGGCGCCGAGTTCGTTGAGCCGCTCGTAGGTGATCGATACCGGTACCAGGAGCGCGTCGGCGATCCGCTCCTGCCGGACGGCCGCGGCCAGATAGTTGAGCAGCCCGTAGCGGGGCGGGCGGAGTTTGCCGGTGCGGGTGCGGCCGCCCTCGAAGTACCACTCCAGATTGAACCGCCGTGCCATCAGGTAGCCGAAATACTCCTCGACCACCGCCTGGTAGACCGTATCGCCGCCGAAACTGCGCCGGATGAAGATCGTGCCGGTGCGCCGGGCGATCGGTCCCATCGGCCAGAACCGCAGATTCGCGCCGCCGACCACGTGGTTGGGCGGGAAATCGTTGCGGGCCAGCACATCGCCCAGTACGAACGCGTCCACATAGGACCGATGGGAGGGCAGGAAGACCAGCGGATAGCGCCGGTTGAGTTCGCCCAGCGCGGCGAGCCCGGATTCGTCACAGTCCACCTTCCAGGTCGACGCGTGGACCGGGCGCATGGCCTGGGTGAACAGATCCGAGACCGTCCGGCTCTGGGCGGCGACCAGTTCGTTGAGTGCTTTCTCGGCGCGGCGGTGCACGTCCTGTGGGTCGGACCCGGATTCGTCGGCGATCAGTTCGAGCCGCCGCAGGAACTCGGGTGAGTCCAGGATCTCCTCGGCGACCAGGCGTGGCACTTTGTACCGGTCACCGATCACCCCGCGTTCGGCGCGTTCGAGCGCGACCACCGCGGCACGTACCACCGCGCGGGCGAACGGTTCGGTGGTCCCGGCGCGATGCAGTGCCGCGGCCTCGGGATTGTTGGCCCGAAGTTCGGCGAGCCGGGCCGGGCCGCCGGTGAGGATCAGGTGCCGGTCCGGCGACCGTTCGACCAGACGGCGCTGGGCGAGCCGGTTCGGGCGGCGAGGGTTGGTGAGC
>JABFXT010000114.1 GCA_013361595.1 Nocardia sp.
GCATGCGCCGCCGAAACCGCACCGAAACCCTATTGTGATCAACATCACTTGACGTGCAAAGTCGGAAGGCACGCGGCGCGGGACACACCCGCGCGCCGGCTCCGCCACAAACCACCGACCCCATCGGCCGAGGTGGCAGCCCACGTCGGACAAACTGCTCTACCACGACAAACGCGGGACACTTTACGTTGTATCGTCCGGCGGCGGTCGGCCGTCGGCCGTGCGAAGAACTCATGATGCACATCACCGCGCAACCCCATAAGCTGTCACTAACAAACCTGCTGACTGTTTCGGGCCCGGTATGCGGACTCATCGAACAAATTAGGGCTGGAAATTCAGCAACGATTCTGATAGCAAGGTGCTATGGACCCGCATTTGCGCGATCTGCGGTATTTCGTCGCCGTCGCCGAGGAACTGCACTTCACCAACGCCGCCCAGCGGCTGCACATCGCTCAACCGACCCTGTCGCGTCAGATCCGGCAGCTGGAACGTCAGCTCGATGTGGTCCTGTTCGATCGCAACCAGCGCAGTGTCGCGCTCACGGTTGCCGGTAAGGAACTGCTCAGCGGCGCCCGCAAGATCCTGGAACTCTGGGAGACCACCAACAGCTCGCTGCAGGAGGCGGGCGAAGTACTGCGCGTCGGCCTGCAGTCGACGCTGGGCCGCGGGCTGCTGCACGATCTGGAGAGCGCCAGCGGCCACCGGCTGGCCCTGCACCCCGCAGCCTGGACCGACCCGTCGAGTGGACTCGCCGGCCGCCAGGCCGACCTCGCGCTGGTCTGGCTCCCGCTACCCGATCCGAACCGCTACCGCTGGCAGGTGCTGCGCACCGAACGCCGCTGGGTACTCCTGCCGGAGAACCATCCCCGCGCCGGCCAGGAAATGATCGACTTCGCGGACCTGCTCGACGAAAAGTTCATCGCACTGCCCGCCGAAGCCGGCGCCGTCCGCGATTTCTGGCTCGGCAACGACGCCCGCAACGGCCGTGCCGCCACCATCGGCGCGGAAGCCGCGACCCCCGAAGACCGGCTCGAGGCCGTCGGACTGGGCCTGGGGCTGTGCCTGCTGGCCGAGAACAACGTGCCCATGTACCGCTGGCCCGGGCTCACCGCACGGCCGGTCACCGGCCTCCCCCCGTGCGAACTCGCGGTCGCCTGGCGAGCCGACGACAGCCGGCCGACCATTCTCGAATTCGGCCAGCGGGCCGTTTCCGGCGGTTTCGCGGCACCACCCGCCATTCCGGCCTGAGACGTCACGAACCCGGTGGGTAGGTGGGCACGGCCCGCCTACCCACTCGTGGTTCAGGCCTGTTCGCCGCCGTAGACCCGCGGATGCAGGGTGCCGATATACGGCAGATCCCGGTACCGCTCGGCGTAATCGAGTCCGTAACCGACCACGAACTCGTTCGGGATATCGAACCCGACATTCGCGACCTCGACCTGGGTGCGCAACGCATCGGGTTTACGCAGCAGCGTCACCACCTCGAGCGAGGCCGGATTACGGGTGGAGAGATTACGCATCAGCCACGACAGCGTCAGGCCCGAGTCGATGATGTCCTCGACGATCAGCACATTGCGGCCGGCGATGTCCTTGTCCAGGTCCTTCATGATGCGCACCACGCCCGAAGACGACGTGGACGATCCGTAGGACGATACGGCCATGAACTCCATCTGAGTCGGTATCGGCAGAGCCTTCGCCAGGTCCGTCATGAAGAAGATCGCACCCTTGAGCACGCCCACCAGCAGCAGATCACCCTCCGGTGCGTCGGCTGGATACCGCTTGGCGATCAACTCGGCCAGTTCACTGACCTTCGCCGCGATTTCTTCCTCGGTGATCAGGACCGAATCGATATCGTCCCCGTACACGTCAACTGGTTTCCCTTCGCTCTCGGCGCTCCCGATCAGTGCGGGCAAGTGTCAGCCTGCCATGCTCGCGAATCACGACCAACCGGGTCCCCCGCCCACCGCCGCTCACAGCGACTCCGCCCTGGCCGCGCCAGGCCACCACCAACTCGTCGATTCCGCGCAGATGCGTTGCGGTCACCGCCGATACGCCGTGGGCCAGCAGCCAAGCCCGCACCGCCCGCCGGCGCACCGCGGGCGCCGCCTGGACCAACACCGCGCATTCCGGCGCACCCGGCCCGGCCCGCCGCAACAGCTCGCCGGCGAATCCGTCGAGCGCGGCGTTGTCCTCGCGCAGTTGTTCGGCGGTGCGGGCCAGCGCGAGCGCCGCGGTACCCCCGAGCACGCTCTCGAGCAGCGGCAGCACCTCGGTGCGCAACCGTACCCGGGTGAATTCCGGTGCGCTGTTGTGCGGGTCCTCGTAGGGGGTCAGGCCCAGGTCGGCGCAGAACTGCCGGGTCGTCTCCCGGCGGACCCCCAGCAACGGCCGCCCCCACGGAGCGTCGTCCGGCGCCATCCCCTGGATGGAACGCGCACCCGATCCGCGCCCGAGGCCCAGCAGCACGGTTTCGGCCTGATCGTCGAGGGTGTGGCCGAGCAGTACCGGCAGACCCGTACGAGCGCCGTCCAGCGCCGCGTAGCGCGCGGTACGTGCCGCGGCCTCCATCCCGCCGGGCCCCGTCACCGCGACGGGCAGTACCTGCGCCGAGCGGCAGCCGAGCGAACGTGCGATCGCCGCCGCCGACGCCGCCACCTCATCCGACCCCGCCTGCAGACGGTGATCGACCACCAGCGCATGCACTTCCGCGGATTCCGCGAGCGCGGCCCCGGTGAGTGCCAGCGAATCCGCACCACCCGACAGCGCCACGGCCACGCGCAGATCCTCGGGTCCGAACTCCGTCAGCCACGCGCGGACCGCATGCCGCACACCCAGTACCGCGGGTGTCTCCGGTAACCGGATCGGCCGCTGGTCGGCGGGACGCACCGTCTCAGTCCAGCACCCGGGCGATCCAGCGCCGCGGTTCGTCGATCTCGTCGGTCCGCGGCAGCGTATCCGCGTCGGTCCACACCACGTTGAACTGTTCCATCCCGACGGTCCCCACCACCTCGTCGACGAAAGCCTTCCCGCGGACGTACTGCGCCACCTTCGCGTCGATACCCAGCAGCGCCCGCAACAGCCGCTGCACCGGATTCGCGGGACGGGTACGGCGCCTGTCGAACGCCATCCGGATCTGCTCGACCGACGGCACCACACTCGGCCCCACCGCGTCCATCACATGATCGGCATGCCCCTCGAGCAGGGTACCCAGCAGCAGCAGACGATCCAGCGCCGCACGTTGTTCCGGCGGCTGCGTGGCCCGCAGCAGACCCACCACACCACGAGTGGCCGGGTCATCGGACGCCTGACCGCTGCGCCGCAGTTTCAACTCGGTGAGCAAACGGCCCAGCATCTCGGTGGTGGCCTCGTCACCGATCTCGCCGAGCACCTCGACGTTGTCGCGCATGTACCCGGCCAGCCACGGTGAGGCCGAGAACTGGACCCGGTGGCACACCTCGTGCAGACAGACCCAGAGCCGGAAATCGCTCGGCTCGACCCCCAGCACCCGCTCCACCCCGACGATATTCGGGGCCACCAGCAACAACGTGCCGTCCGGACCGGTGAACGGGTCGTACTGGCCGAGAATCGCGGTGGACAGAAAAGCCAGCATGGCGCCGACCTGGACCCCGGCCGGTTTACCGGTGAACAGGCCCGACTGCGCCCCCGTGCCGGTACCGGTCAGTTGCGACATCGAATCGGCCGCCGCGGCGATCCAACCAGGCCGGTCGACGATCCGCGCCGCGGGTACGGGCTGATCGTCGAGCAGACCGGTCACCGACCGGACCGGCGCCTCGGCCCGCACCGACGCCTCGAGGAGTTCGGCCACCGCCTGCTCCGCGAACGGGCGGGGTGTCCGCGGACCGGCCGGAACCAGCGCGGCACCGGTACGGGCCGCCCAGCGCCAATCGACCGACCCCGAGAAAGTACGTCGCTCGTCGCCGGATCCGTCGGCCTCGGCCACTGTCCGGGCGCCGGGCCCGTCGGGACCTTGTCGAATCGTCATGCGCCCTCCAGCCGTCAGGAACATCCACAGTTGCGCAACGTGACCGCGACGGCGTCCAACGCGGGCCGGCTGACCTCCGGCGGCCGATCACTCGACATCAACGTGAAGGTCAGGACCCGGCCGTCACGATCCAGCACGTAACCAGCCAACGTACTGGCCACCGACAGAGTTCCGGTCTTGGCCCGCACCCATCCGGCCCCGGCTTGGTTCTGCGTGACATACCGGCTGCTCAGCGAGCCGGTACCACCCGCCACCGGCAGATAGTCCAGCATCGGCACCAGACGAGCGGCCAAAGTATCGGCGGCACCGTCGGGCTGGGTCTGCCGCCCCGCACCGGCGCCCAGCGGCGGTACGAACGGCGCGGGCGTGGAGGTGGCCGGTTCGGCTTCCGGCTCGGGCCCGGCGGCGGTGTTCAGGATCTGGTTCAGCAGCCGCGCCGGAATACGGTCGTCCACCGAGAGACCGCTGCAATCGAACATCGACACCCCGGTCATATCGAAATTGTGCTCGGCGAGCACCGCGGCGACCGCGGTCGCCGCCCCCTCGAACGACATCGGCCGCCCGGTGGCCGCAGCGACCTCCCGGCCGATCGTCTCGGCCAGCACATTGTCCGAATAGACCATCATGTCGCGCAGGCGATCACGCAGCGGCGCCGACGCCACCTCCCCCAGCCGCTTGGTGCCCTGCGGGGCGGTACCGAGCCGGACCGCCGCCGGATCGAGCCCGAGCTCGGTGGCCAGACGCCGGCCCACATCGAGCGCCGGAGTCCCCGACCGCGGCGAATACTCACCCGCCGGATCGAGCCGGCCACCGTCGAGCATCACCGGCTCGAGCGGCGCGATCGAACCACCGGGAATATCGACCGGATCCCAGCCGCGAGCCATGGTCTGACCCGAATAGGCGGAGGTGTCCACCACGATCGTGTCGGCCCGGACATCGGCGTTGCGCAACTGATCGGCCAGATCCAGCAGACTCCCGGCACCGGGGTAATACCCCTCGCCGCCCGGCTGCGCGGTGAGCGTCGGATCGCCCGCGGCCACGAGCACGATCTCGTTCGGCGACGAACCCGCCACCACCTTGGTCTGCACCCGCTGATCAGCGGGCAACGTCAACAATGCCGCCGCAGTGGTCATGATCTTGGCAGTCGAAGACGGCACCCGCGGCTCGTCGGCACGTTCGCTCCACAGCACGGTGCCACTCGCCGCATCGGTCACCGACCCGGCGAAACCACCCAGATCGGGGCTCGCCACCACCGGCCCGAGCGCCGCCGCGACACCCGCCGCGCTCGGCGCCGGCGCGGTATCCGGAGCCGGTGCGACATCCGGCGAAACGGTCACCGGAGCAGGCGGCGCGGCAATGGTGAGACCACCGTGCCGGAACTCCGGCGTCCACGGCCGCAGGATCGCGGCGGCCACCGCCGCCGCACCGGCCAGCACCGCCAGCACGATGAACAGCCATGTCCGTACGCCGCGGCGCCGGCGCCCTACCGAACCGTTCCTACCGCTGCCGCCCTGCACCACCACGTTGTCCGTCTTCTCCCTTGTCCCCAGCTATCACACCCGAGCCCCCACTGAACCCATGTGCCCGCCGACAACAATATCGGTGTTCGGCTACCGTTCTCGGCGAACAACCGGGTGCGGCGGCGAGGCCGGGCACCACGGCGCATCGTGAGAGCAGCGGAAGGAGCTGGCGTGGAGTTCGACGTCACCATCGAGATCCCCAAGGGTTCGCGCAACAAATACGAGGTCGATCACGAAACCGGGCGGGTGCGCCTCGACCGGTTCCTGTACACCTCCATGGCCTACCCGGCCGACTACGGCTACATCGAGAACACGCTGGGAGAGGACGGCGACCCGCTGGACGCGCTCGTCCTGCTGCCGGATTCGGTGTTCCCGGGCGTGATCGTCGAAGCGCGTCCGGTCGCCATGTACCGGATGACCGACGAAGCGGGCGGCGACGACAAGATCCTCTGTGTCCCGGCCGGCGACCCGCGCTGGGACCACATCCAGGACCTCGCCGACGTCCCGGAGTTCGAACTGGCCGCGATCAAACACTTCTTCGAGCGATACAAGGACCTCGAACCCGGCAAATTCGTCAAGGGCTCCGAATGGGTGGGCCGGGCGGAAGCCGAGGTCGAGATCCAGGCTTCGTTCAAGCGTCTCGAGGAACAGGGACACTGAGTTTTCGGCGCCGCCTTCGGCGGCGCGGGGTTGAGGCCCCCTTGGTCTCGCCGTTCAGGCCTCGAGACTCGCGCCTGCGGCGCATGCGCTTCGAGGCCTGAACG
>JABFXT010000235.1 GCA_013361595.1 Nocardia sp.
CCGTCCGGAACTCCGTGCGGGGAACGGGCAATTCCCGGACGGTATAGGCGAAATCCCGGGTCCGCACGCCGATATGGGCCACCGAACGCAATCGCTCGGTCGGCGTCCGATGGATTCCGAGGGCGTCGGCGACATCCTGGCCGTGCGCCCAGGTCTCCATCAGCCGGGCGGTGACCATCGACCCGGGCCGCATGGGTGGCCCGAACCAGGGCACCTTCGCGTTGCCGGGTACGGCGCGCAGTGCCGTGGCGAGTTCAGTGCGGCCGCGTCGCCAGCGCTCGAGCAGTTCCGGGGGCGGTGTGGCGGCGGCTGCCTCGGCTGCCTCGTCCACGAAGGTCGTCACCCGGGCCGCGGCTTCGGTCAGCAGATCGGCGAACGCGGTGCCGCCGGTGCGTGCGTCGGTGGCGGCCAGCGCGGCCACTTCGTCGGTCCAGGCGAGATGTCCGATCTGATGGGCGACGGTCCAGCCCACCGCGGGGGTGGGGCGGGCCCAATCCGGCTCCGGCAGTCCCGCGACCATGCTCTCCAGGTCGGCGCTCTCGGCGGCGAGATCGCGTAGTAGCACGTCCAGATCTGCCATCGGTTTTCTCACCTCCGTCGTACACGCCATCGTGCGCGGTTCAGCATTCCAGCGGTGCGAGAAAAATACAAGCATGCTTGCTTGATTTGATGGGCGTGGGGCACGCTACCGGGAAGGCGTGGGGGTGCGGAGCGCCTACCAGCCGAAGAGCAGCAGGTGGGTGGCGCCCACCAGCAGCCCCAGCGCGGCGCCGTGCAGATAGAGCAGCCAGGCGTCCTGCTCGACCGAGGCGTAGAACATCTCCATGAACTCGCCGGGGGTCAGCAGTTGTAGTTTGCGAGCGGCGAACTCGTCGATGTTCTCGGCCTGCTCCCGGATGAAATCGGCGTCCTCCACCAGCGAGGGCGCCAATCCGACCGCCGCCCCTGCCGCGCCGACCTTCAGGTTGTCGAACTGCTGTCGTCCGAACGCGGCCCGCACCACCGAGGTGGTCCGGCCGAGTTGGCGGTGGATTTCGTCGGAGATGAGCTGCTCCAGCAGCAGCCGCGTCTTGTCGCCGTTCGGCCCGTTGAGCAACTCGTTGGAGAGGTTGGGAAGCGTGAGCACCTGATACGCGAGAATATGGGCGAGATCGGTGGCGGCCTGCGGTTGCCGTTTGGCCAGCAGCGCCTGTTTCCAGATGTATTTGTACCGGGGCTGCGGATCACCCGGGGTGAACACCACCCGGACAGCGATGATGTTCACCACGACACCGATGAGTGCCGACGCGGCCAACACGATCACCCAGGACGGAATCCAGCCCCAGACCGGGATATCGGAATGGATATGCAGGTAGAGCGCCAGCAGCAGACCGAACGGCGCGCCGAGCAGGCCGATCCGCACCATGAATTTCAGTTCCGGCGCGGCGATCGTGGTGGTGAGGTCTTTGAGGATCTCCGGATTCTCCTGGAGATACCGGATCACGAAACCCTTCACGTCGATGAGCTGATCGACGTTGTCGCCGAGCGAATCGAACGCCCGGCCGGTGAGTTCCGGTAATTCCCGTTCCACCCGCTGATAGATCAGTTGCCGCATCGCCCGGGGTACGGCTTTCCACAGATCGGGGTTCTCCCGGTTCATCACCTCGTCGACGATGCTCTTCACCTGTTTACGGGCCAGCGCCGCGACATAGTCGGCTATGCCGTCGAGGTCCAGCTCGTGGATGAAATCCCGGGGGCTGCCGATTCGGAGCAGCGCCTTGTCGACACAGATACTCGCCATCTTCTCGGCGCGCGCCGGAATGAACCCCTGGAAACCCAGCCGCGACCCGTCCTCGGAAAAGGTCGGCAGCACCTGGACCCGGCGCGGTAGATACGGGTACAGCACGTCGAGCCCGGGAATCCGGATTCCGCGGAACATCAGCGGCCAGAACAGCATGAGCACGCCGGTCCAGTTGGTGAGCCAGCCGGCGGCGGCGCTGAATATGGGGAAACTGATCAGATCGACGACGAACTTGCTCTGACCGGTGAGTTCTTCCCAATTGATCAACACTCCGGACGAGAGTGTGATCATCGCGCGCTCCCCTGTGGCCGGATCGGTGTTCGAGATGATCACATTGTCATCGGGCTGTCCCGGGTGTCAATCAGGGCTCACCGCCACCGCGCGGCCCGCGCAGGGTATGCCGCACCGCGAAAAACCGGAATAGGGTGCCGACATGAGCAACCCCGAGACCTCGATACTTCCCGCTTTCCTCGACGCCCTCGCCGACGGGCGGCTGGAAGTGATCGATCTGACCACCGCGCTGAGCAGTTCGACACCGGCGCTGCGGCTGCCGGAACCGTTCGCGAATCTGATCGATTTCAGTCTCGAGGAGGTCAGCGCCTACAACGAGCCCGGCCCGTTCTGGCGGCACAACAACATCCACACCGGCGAACATATCGGTACCCACCTCGACGCCCCGGTGCACTGGGTCACCGGCCGGGACGGTGACGATGTCTCGCAGATCCCGGTGCGCCGGCTCATCGGACCCGTCGCCGTCCTCGACCTCACCGCGGCGGTGGCCGCCGATCCCGATCACCTGCTGACGATCGCCGAGGTAGAGGCATGGGAGCGGGAGCACGGCCGGTTGGCCGAGGGGGCCTGGCTACTGTTGCGGACCGGGTGGGAGTCGCGCGGCGGTTCGGAAGCCGAGTTCCTCAATACCGACGACACCGGCTCGCATACGCCCGGGGTGGCGGTCGACTGTGCGCGCTGGCTGGCAACCGAGCGCGACATCACCGGGCTCGGGGTCGAGACCGTCGGGGTCGACGCCGGTCTGGCCGGTGGTTTCGATCCCGCGTTCCCGGTGCACCACTACTTCCTCGGAAACGACAAATACGGACTCACCTCGCTGCGCAATCTCGATCGTCTGCCATCCGTGGGCGCGATGCTGGTGGTGAGTCCGCTACCCATCGTGGGCGGTACCGGGAGCCCCTCGCGGGTACTGGCGGTGCTCGATCGGGACGGCGCGGCATGACCTCCGGTGGTTCGCCGGAGCCCCCGACCGCGGAACAGTCCGGTTACGAGCCGTCCGTCGCCGACGTCGTGGGCCGGGTGCTGGCCGATCTGGGAGCCGGGCATTGTTTCGGTGTCGTGGGCAGCGGCAATTTCGTCATGACCAACGCGCTGCGCCGCGGCGGGGTCCCGTTCACGGCGGCCCGGCACGAAGGCGGCGCCGCGAGTATGGCCGATGCCTATACGCGGATGTCGGGCCGGGTCGGGGTGCTCACGTTGCACCAGGGCTGCGGATTGACCAACGCTATGACCGGTATCGGCGAGGCCGCCAAGAGCCGTACGCCGATGATCGTGCTGGCCGCGGACAGCCCGGCGGCGGACTTACGGTCCAATTTCCGGGTGGATCAGGAGTCCCTGATCCAGAGTGTGGGCGCGGTGAGCGAGCGGGTGTACTCGGCGCGGACCGCGGTCGCCGATGTGACCCGGGCGTTCCGGACAGCGCTGACCCGGCGCCGCACGGTCGTGATCAATGTGGCGATCGATATCGCGGCCTGTCCCGGCATCGCGACCGGGCCGGTCGCGGTGACAGCGGCGCCCGAGCGGATCCGGCCCGGGGCCGCGGCGGTGGTACAGCTGGCCGAGGCCCTCCGCCGGGCGCGTACACCGGTGTTCGTCGCGGGACGGGGCGCCCGTCATGCCGGTCCCGCGATCGCTGCCCTGGCCGAAACCTGCGGGGCGTTGCTGGCCACCTCGGCCGTCGCCAACGGACTCTTCGCCGGCGACCGGTTCTCGCTCGGTATCTCCGGGGGTTTCTCGTCACCGACCACCGCCGAGCTGATCGCCGGCGCCGATCTGATCGTCGGCTGGGGTTGTGCGCTCAATATGTGGACCGTGCGGCACGGGCGGCTGATCGGTGCGGATACCACGGTCGTACAGGTGGACGACGATATCGAGGCCATCGGTGCGCACCGCCCGGTGGCTTTCGGAGTGCTCGGTGACTGCGAACCGACCGCGCGGGACGTATTCGACGAGTGGCGGCGCACCGGCGCGGAGCGCGCGGTCGGTTACCGCACGGCGGAGGTCGCGGCCCGGATCGCGCGTTCCGGCCGCTGGCAGGACGTGCCGGTGGCGGAGGCGGCGCCCGGCGACCGGATCGATCCCCGCGCGCTGACGATCGCCTTGGACGAGATCCTGCCCGCGCAGCGGATCGTCTCGATCGATTCCGGGAACTTCATGGGCTATCCCGCCACGCATCTGTCGGTGCCCGACGAGAACGGATTCTGTTTCACCCAGGCGTTCCAGTCGATCGGGCTGGGGCTGGGCACCGCCATCGGCGCGGCCTGCGCGCGGCCCGATCGGCTGCCCGTACTGGGTGCCGGTGACGGTGGGTTCCTGATGGCCGTATCCGAACTGGAGACCGCGGTGCGTTGTGCGCTGCCACTGGTGGTGATCGTCTACAACGACTCAGCCTACGGGGCCGAAGTGCACCATTTCGGTGACGCCGATCATGGGACGGTCACCTTCCCGGAGACCGATATCGCCGCCGTCGCGCGCGGTTTCGGCGCCACCGGTGTCACCGTCCGATCCATCGATGATCTCGCCGCGGTGCGTGACTGGGTCGCGGACTACCGGGTCGCGGGCCGGGCCGGGCCGCTGGTGATCGACGCGAAGATCACCAGCGACGGCGGCGCGTGGTGGCTCGCGGAGGCCTTCGCCGGCCACTGAGCGACTCGATTTTCCCGGCGAAGCCACCTGTCGCGCGCTCCGCGCACGGGTCAGGACTACATCGTGACTGTCGTGCGATGGGTGCGGGGGTCGGCGGTTGCTACCGGAACCCGATGTTCGAGCACGCGTTCGCAGGCGGCGCATGCCACGCAGGGAGCCGCGGTGCCGATGCCGGGACGGGTGGACTCGCGCTGATCAGATCGTCATGGTCTAAGCGGCAGGGGTTCTGTAGCGGCGGCGCCGCCCTGGGAGGGCTGTGGTGCGCGCCGTCTGCCGCTCCGGCCGGCCGGTATCCGCGGGTCGGCGTCCGGTTCCGTTACCAATGCCAGGCCGCGCCGCCGACGTTCGCGATGGTCCGCTGCAGGACTGTGATGGTCGTGACGTACTCGTCCTCGCCGATGCCGCGCATCCGCTCGTCCTGGAGGACTTGCTGCACCTGCGCGGCGCGCTCGAACTGCTCGGCGCCGGCCTCGGTGGCGCCGAGGTTCGCGCCGTCTTCTCGTACCCACCCTTTCCGAATCGCGGCGGCGACCGCGGTGTCCACGGCGGCGACCGTGTTGTTCGGGCCGATCGTCCGGGTGAGATCGGCTCGTGGCATACCGTCCGGGTGCGAGCAGAGTTGTTGCAGGACCCACCACTCGGGCTGAGTCACGCCGATCGCTTCCAGCGCGGCACGAGTGCGGGCACCGATCGCCTCGCCGGCTCGGACGGTCCAGAATCCGATCGGCTGGCGGCCGGGCGGTTGCATGGGTTCTGTTGTCATGCGAACAAACGGTAGAACCTCGATCATTATTGAGGTCAAGGGTTGTGCGGGAGCCGGGCGGCTGTGTACGGAGTCGGAGCTAGAACGTGTGCCGGGGGTCGAGGAACATCGGTGAGAAATCCGGCATCGGGGTTCGGTATACCGAAGGCATCGCGCAACGCGGTCACGATCATCGAAGCCAGGTTCCGGTAATCACCGGAAGGTGCGTGCCAGGGAAGTCTGGTCCACCAATTCTCGTCATCATCGTGTCTCGGACTCCGCCAACCGGTGTCTGTGGTGATGCGAGTCTTGTCCGTGCTCACTCGAGCCAGCCGGCCTCCGGAGAGTTCGGTATGAATTCGGACCACGCGGTCATGGGATCCGCGTGGACCCCCTCCATGGTCTCACCTGCGAAAACAGATGAGAAGAGCGACAAGTAACCGACAGAAACATGAGAAAACGACACCTCGAATGAGAATCGACATCAATTCGCCGTGGGCGAACAGCGCCGCGAGGAGGAACAAAGGGCCAAACGGTGAAGTTGAGTGGGAGTAGCTCAAGTATTGGAGGTTGTGTTCGTGACTACACCACTGAATCTTCCGGTGCTGTTCCTGACCGATCCCATCGTGCTCCCCGGGATGGTCGTGCCGATCGAACTGGACGAATCCGCCCAGGCGGCGATCGACGCAGCGCAGGCCGCGAAGACCGGGACCGTACTGCTGGCCCCACGGCTCACCGAGGGTTACGCCGCCTACGGCGTGATCGCCACCGTCGAACAGATCGGCCGGATGCGCGGCGGCGCGTCGGCCGCGGTGCT
>JABFXT010000312.1 GCA_013361595.1 Nocardia sp.
TTTCGTGCCTGCCCGGGGGACACACCACGGCGTAGGGTCGGAAAGTATGACCGACGTACAGGCGGACGAGATCCGGGTGGAGACGATCCAGAAGCGGGTGCGGGTCTATCTCGGTGGGCGCCTCGTCGCCGATACCGTGCGGCCCGCGCTGGTCTGGGAGAACCCCTACTACCCGGCCTACTACATACCGGTCGCCGATCTGCACGCGAAACTCGAACCCGACGGACACACGCGCACCTCGGCGAGCCGTGGCGAGGGCACGGCATACGACGTGGTCGTCGACGGCACCACCGCGGCCGGCGCCGCTCTGCGCTACTCCGAATCGCCGAAGTTGCGCGAACTGGTGCGGCTGGACTGGGACGCGATGGACGAATGGTTCGAGGAGGACGAGCCGATCTATGTCCACCCCCGCAGCCCCTATTCACGAGTGGACATCCTGGCGAGTTCCCGGCATATCCGGGTGGAACTCGACGGCGTGACCCTGGCCGATTCCCGGTCACCGCGGATCCTCTTCGAAACCGGCCTGCCCGCCCGCTTCTACCTGCCGCTCACCGATATCCGGATGGATCTGTTGCGGCCCTCCGAGACCCGCACCAGCTGTCCGTACAAAGGCAACGCCGAATACTGGAATGTCCAGGTCGGCGATACCGAGCAGGCCGATCTGGTGTGGATCTACCGCACCCCCACGCCGGAGAGCCAGAAGATCGCGGGCCTGGCGTGTTTCTACAACGAGAAGGTCGACATCTATATCGACGACGAGTTGCAGGATCGGCCGCGGACGGCGTTCAGCTGAAGGGACGGGCGCCGCGCACCCGCTGTGTGTCGTTGTGGGCGGGTGCCGCCGGATCCGTACGCGGGGAGCCGATCTCGATACCGTCCCGGATCGCCAGACTGCCACCCCAGTCGTAGAGCGCCTGCAGGACCGGCTGCAGCCCGGGATCGATCAGCCGGTAGGTGACGGTGCGGACCGATCCCTCGTCCACTGTTCGCTCGATCAGATGGGCGGCTTCCAGTTCGCGCAGTCGCTGGGTGAGCATCTTCTCGGTGATATCGGGCACCAGTCGGCGCAGTTCGCCGTACCGCAGCGGACCTTCCTTGAGGTGCCCCAGGAGCACGACCGCCCATTTGCCGCCGATGGTGTCCATGGCCAGTTCGACCTGGCAGGAGTAGTGGGTCCGCCGCACGCTCACGCACCACAAAGTACGTTCTTGTGCCGGCGTAGCCAAAGGTGATCGACTTCTCGGATGATCACCGAGTACATCCGGTACCGCATCTCCGATCCGGCCGCGTTCGAGGACGCCTACCGCCGGGCCGCGGTATCACTGCAGACCTCACCCTACTGCCGGACCTACGATCTGGACCGGTGCGTCGATGATCCCGAAACCTATGTCCTCCGGCTGACCTGGACCTCGGCGAGCGACCATCTGGACAAGTTCCGCAACAGTGCGCAGTTCCGCGCGTTCTTCGCCGAGATCCGGGACTATGTGACCGGTATCGAGGAGATGCGGCACTACGAGCCGGTCGCGCTGGTGCCGTCGCTGTACGAATGGGCGGGCGGCGCCGAAGCGTTCGAGAAGCTTTTCGCGACCTTCTACGACCGGGTTCCCGAGGATCCGGTGCTGGCACCGGTGTTCGAGGGTATGCACCCCGACCATGCGAAGCATGTAGCCGCTTGGCTCGGTGAGGTTTTCGGCGGGCCCGCGGTGTACTCGCAGCACCACGGTGGTCATCAGCACATGATCTCGCGGCACCGCGGGCGGGCGCTGACCGAGGAACAGCGTCAGCGCTGGATGAGCCTGTTGATCGATACCGCCGACAAGGTCGGATTGCCCGGTGACGCCGAGTTCCGTTCGGCGTTCGTGGGATATCTGGAATGGGGTACGCGGATGGCACTGCTGTTCTCCGGTCCGGATGCCCCGGGCGGGGACAGCGAGCCCACCCCCGTGTGGGGCTGGGGTGAAGTACGTCCCTGGCCGCGGGGCTGACAGCGGACCCGAGCGCGGCCGCCGGCGCGAATCGAGCCGCTCACCGGTTCGCGGGGCATACCTACCGGCCCGGGAAGGGCCCGGCCACCGCTGGCGGACGGGCCCTTCGAGCGACTTCTGTCAGCTGTTCGATTCGGCGCTCTGGGGGAGTGCGGTGAGGGTGCTGATCCGGGCGACCGCATCCGTTACGACGCGGTCGATCAACTCCTGGCAGGTCGGCAGATCGTCCAGGATTCCGCTCACCTGTCCCGCCGCCAGCACCCCGGCCTCGGTGTTGCCCTCGACCAGCCCGGCCCGCAACAGCATCGGGGTATTGGCCGCCATGACCACTTGAGACCAGCTGAGTTCCTTGGCCTTACGCATGGCCAGACCGTCCCGCACCAGCGTGGACCACTTCATCCCGGTCATGCTCTTGAACTTCGCCGCATTGCCGACCGCCGCGGTGAGACCACGGACCCGGCCCGAGTTCTCCAGTTTCTGCACGAGTTCGGTGTTCAGCACCCGGTGCGGCATCCCGTCGACCTTGGTGGACACCACCGTTTCACCGAGTTGGCGGCGCAGGTACTCCTGTTTCACCGAATCCGGGACGCTGCTCTCCTGGGTGAGCAGGAAGCGGGTGCCCATCGCGACACCGGCGGCACCGTAGGCCAGGGCGGCGGCGAGGCCGCGCCCGTCGTAGAAACCACCGGCCGCCACCACGGGGATATCGACGGCGTCCAGCACGGACGGCAGCAGCAGGGTGGTGGCCACCGGACCGGTGTGCCCACCGCCCTCGCCGCCCTGTACCACCACGGCGTCGGCACCCCACGACGCGACCTTCACCGCGTGCTTGGCGGCGCCGATGGACGGAATCACCACCACGCCGTTGTCCTTGAGCTTCGCGATGAGGTCCTTCTTGGGCGCCAGGGCGAACGAGGCGACCTTCACGTTCTCGCGGATGAGCAGATCGATCCGCTCGGGAGCGTCGGACGCGTCGGCCCGGATGTTCACGCCGAAGGGCTTGCCGGTCTGCGCCTTGGTCTTGGCGATGGCCGCTTCCAGCTCTTCGTAGGTCATGGTGGCCGAGGCCAGAATGCCCAGTCCGCCGGCGTTGGAGGTGGCCGAGACCAGGCTCGGACCCGCCACCCAGCCCATACCGGTCTGCACGACGGGATGTTCGATCCCGACGAGTTCGGTGAGCGGGGTCCGCAGCCGGGGGGTCACTGCGGTACCTCGCGGTCGCGGATCTTCTTCGGATCCAGGACCTCGCGGATGATCCGCAGTTCCTCATCGGTCGGCAGGCGGGACTCCCCGGCGGTGCCCAGGTCCGCGATCTCGAACGAGGTGTTCTCCGCGACCTCGTCGGCGGTGACCCCGGGATGCAGGCTCAGTGCCCGCATGGTGTGGTCCGGGCCGCCGAAATCGAAGACACCCAGATTGCTGATCACCCGGTGGATGTGGTGGAAGCGAAAGGCCGGATTGTCGGGGTCGACCTTGTCGTAGCCGACACCGGCGACGATATCGACCTTGTCGCCGAACACCCGCTTCGTGTGCCGCCCGACCCAGTAGCTGGTCGCATGGTTGATGGTGTTGCCGGGCGCGCCACGCACCCCGAACATCTGCCGGGTCGGCTGCTGGAGCGGACCGAAAGCGGAAAGGTTCTGGTTACCGAAGCGGTCGATCTGGTTGGCGCCCATGACGACATGGCGGCGGCCGGAGGCCAGCACATCGAACACCTTGCGGAATGGGATCCAGCCCTCCACCGGCGCCTTACCGCCGATGGGCGGGGTTTCGGCGAGGAAGAACGCTTCGCCGTCGGAGATCAGCAGATCGGGTTCGAAGGTGAGTTTCGCCAGTCGCGCACCCAGTTGGGCCATCGGCGACATGGGACTGGCGAATATCTCCCCGGCGTCGCGGAAGATCTCGGCGCAGGCGACCGCGCACACCTCGGCCCGGGTGCTGGTTTCGGTGCTGGTCACTGCTCCTCCTTGAAACGCGCGACGGCTGCCTGGTAGTCGGCCTCGGAACCGCTGAGGTAGGTGTCGACGAAGGTTTGCCAGGTCTCGGGGGAACCGGCGGCCTCGACGTAGTGGCGCTGGAACTTCTCGTCGCGGCCGTAGCTCTCACCGCCGAGGGTGAAATGCGCGCCGTTCGGCGCCTCGGCCACCGCGTCGACCATCATGCGGTTGAGCAGCAGCGACTGCGGGGGAACCGATTTCACCAGTTCCTCGGTCTCCACGATCCGCTCCACCGACAGATACCGCTTCTCGGCGGCCAGGCAGAAGAGATCATCCATATAGGGGTCGACACCCTGGTATGCGGCGTTTCCGTGCGCGTCGCCGATGTTCAGGTGCACCAGCGCGGCGTCGAGGTTCAGCGCGGGCATCGCGATCAGGGTTTCCGACCGGCCGTCCGGCGCCGGATACGGCGAGGTGACGGTCCGCAGTTCGCCGTCCCAGAAATTCGGTACATCTGAGCCCAGCCCCGCGCGGATCGGCAGGAACGGCAGTCGCGCCGCCGCGGCCTCGAGTCCGCATTTGAGCATGCCCTCGTCCATTTCGCGGGCCACGATCTGCCCGGAGGTGCGGGCTTTCGCGAACCACGGGTCGTAGAACGGTGCCGAGTCGAGGGAGACGAATCCGTAATAGGCCTTGCGGACCTTCCCGGCCGAGAGCAGCAGGCCCAGGTCCGGCCCGCCGTAGGTGACCACCGTCAGATCGGTGACATCGGACCGCAGCAGGGCACGAACCAGGGCCATCGGCTTACGCCGCGAACCCCAGCCGCCGATCCCGATCGTCATACCGCTACGCAGTTCGCCGACGATCTCGTCCAGTGTCTTCCGCTTGTCTCGCATGGTTTTCCGTTCCATGTCAGTTCTTGTCCTTCTGCGCCGCCAGGTCTTCGTCGAAGCGTTCGCGGATCTCGTCGGATGCTCCGGAGAGGTTCAATTCGAAAGTGAATCCCTGCTCGAAGCGATAGCTGCGGTGCACGTCCTGCAGGTCGATTCCGTTGAGCGCGCGTTTGGCGGCCCGGATGACCCGGCCGTCCTTGGCGGCGATGTCCTTGGCGACCTCCAGCGTCGCGGCGTCCAGCTCTTCGCGCGGGACCACCTTCAGTACCGAACCGAAATGGTGCAGCTGCTGGGCGGTGGCGGTGCTGGCGGTGAAGAAGAGCGCGCGCATGAGGTGCTGGGGGACCAGGCGGGCGAGGTGGGTGGCGGCGCCGAGGGCACCGCGGTCGACCTCGGGCAGGCCGAAGGTCGCATCCTCGGAGGCGATGATGATGTCGGAGTTACCGACCAGGCCGATACCGCCGCCGAGGCAGAAGCCCTGGACGGCGGTGACCACCGGCACCGGGCAGTCGTAGACCGCGCCGAAGGCCTCGAAACAGCCGTGGTTGGCGTCGATCAGTGCCTGATGTCCCGGCTTGCGCTGGATTTCCTTGATATCGACACCCGCGTTGAAGCCGCGGTTCTCCGCCCGCAGCACGACCACGCGGGTCTCCGGGTCGCGCCCGGCGGCGCGGATCTCGTCGGCGAGGGCGAACCAGCCGTCCGAGGGTATGGCGTTGACCGGCGGATAGTCGACCGTGATCACGGCGATACCGGCGGATTCCGAATGGCGCTTGATCCCCATCGCGTATCCCATCTCGCATCTCGAGCATCTTGGCTAAGCAAGCAATTGCTTGGTAGGTTAACACGGTGGCACTCGAAATCGACCTGTCCGATCGCGTCGTCTTGGTAACCGGCGGCGTCCGTGGCGTCGGCGCCGGAATCAGCCGGGTCCTGCTGGCCGCCGGTGCGACGGTGGTGGCGTGTGCCCGCCGTCCCGGTGACGTGCCGGTCGAGGTCGACGGGCGGGCGATCGACTTCCTACCGTGCGATGTCCGCGATCCCGACGCCGTCCAGGAGATGATCGCCGAGATCGTCCGGCGCCACGGCCGGCTCGATCACGCGGTCAACAACGCCGGGGGAGCGCCCTACGCGCTGGCGCGGGACGCCAGCCCCAAATTCCATACCAAGATCATCGAGTTGAACCTGCTCTCCGCTCTGCACGTCGCGCAGGCCGCGCACGCGGTGATCAGCGGCCAGGACGAGGGCGGCTCGATCGTCAATATCTCCAGCCTCAGCGGTCACCGGCCCTCGCCGGGAACCGCCGCCTATGGTGCGGCGAAAGCCGGGGTCGACGCCCTGACGGTCTCCCTCGCCGCGGAATGGGCGCCGAAGGTCCGGATCAACTCACTGGTGGTCGGCGCTGTGGAAACCGAACTGAGCGCCCTCCACTTCGGCGACGCCGACGGCGTGGCC
>JABFXT010000325.1 GCA_013361595.1 Nocardia sp.
CGCCTACGAGGGTGAGCACACCCTGCAGGCGGTCCAGCCGACCGGTGGGAACGATCAGGCACCCTACGTGCGAGTGTTCGTCGGCCGCGGGGAGCACATCGGTTACGCGTGCTGGGTCATCTGAGCCGGGCCCACCCTGATCGACCCGGAACGCTCACGCCCGCCGCACCGGGGGCGCTCAGGCTCATCGGACCGGCGATGCCCGCGCCCATCGGGTCCGCGCGCTCACGCCCATGGAGCCCGGGCGCTCACGCCCATGGAGCCCGGGCGCTCACGCCCAGGGCACCCGGCATGAATCGGTGCTGAATCCCTGCGCGGTGATCCCCAGGGCGTGGTTGTTGCGGGCCCGGGAGTTCTCCAGGGCGATCTGATAGGTCAGTTCGACGACCCCCGCGCGGCCGAATCGTTTCTCCAGGTCGGCCACTTGTTCGTCGGTGACGGTCATCGGGGTGGCCGTCATGGCGTCGGCGTAGGCGATGGCCGCGCGTTCGTCGTCGGTGTAGTGGGGTGAGGTCTCGTAGTCGGCGATGTGCTGGAGTCGGTCGATATCCAGGCCGTCCAGCCGTTGCAGCATGGTGCCGAAGTCGACGCACCACGAGCAACCGACGGTCCACGCGGTGCGGTAGACCGCGATCTCGCGGATATTGGCCGGCAGTTTCTTCGACACCTTCTCGGCGAGCATCTCGTGCACCCCACCGGCGACCAGGATTCCGGTGTGGTGCGCGCCGACGGCGAAGGGTTCGGGGACTTCACCGACCTTGCGCTTGGCGAACCAGTAGAGCGCTCTGGTGAGCGGCCCGGCGTTCTCGGGGGCCACGGCGGGGATGCGGGAAGTACTCATCGGGTCTCCTCCTGAGGTGGGGTTTGTTGTCCCTGCAACTCGGACGAGACAGCGGCCCGGAGTGTGACGCCCCGGAGCGCCTACGATGCCGGCCGAGCGCACTCGTGCCCTGTTGACCAGGCTATGCCGGGTGCGCGGTGGGGGCCAGGCCGGTCGCGGGCGGCTCCGGGGCAGAGCGATCCGGCGGCTCAGCGCAGTCGAGTCGCCGGATCGCGGCTCATTCGGGTTCGACGGACATATCGTCGGCGCTCCAGTAGGCGCGCATCCGGATGATCCGGCCTTCGTCGTCGAACTCCATGACGTCGATCGGGCTCAGCGTCATCCGGTGCCCGCCCGCCTTGGTCACGAGGGTGAAGACGAAGGCGGCGTGGTTTCCGGCGATCCGTACGGTCTCGGGGGCGAGGCTCGTTTCCCGCTCGAGGCTCGCGATGACGTCGTAGAACTCGCGGATGGCGTCGTGCCCCTGTTTCGGCTCGGTGCCGATCGGGTCCTCGATCACGGCGTCGGGAGCATAGAGATCGACGATAGCGGCGGTCGGTCCCGCGCCGACGAGCTCTACGTACTTCTCCACTACGTCGCGGATCTCCCGTGCCATCACCACTCCTACCGAAAATGAAACGTGTTCTAGGTTCGGGAGCGTAGCAGTCGCTTGCGCGTCCGGTATCGGTATCTGGGCGCAACAGGATATTCGCATATATGCTCGCCACTGCGCTGTGGCGGGGAAATGCCTGGTGAAGACGCTGAACTTGCATGGCGGGCGGGTATCGCCGCTGACCCCTCGGTTCGCCGTTGAACCGCCGCCGTGCAGGTATGCATCTGCAAAGAATTTCGCAGTGACCGCTCCGAGTGTTACGTGTTCCAGGCGAAATTCTGCACCGGATCCCGTTGACCGGGCACTCGTGATTCCGGTACCCACCGGGGGAGCGAATCAGAAAACATTGCTATGACTGCAGGTCCGGACGGTGTGTCGATCGTTCGGTGTCGGTATTGTGATGTTGAATCGACCCGGTCAACCAGATGTTCGAGTGATGAGTGAAAGCGGAGGAGATATGGCACTGCCAACGATGACCGCGGAACAACGCACGGAGGCTCTGGCCAAAGCGGCGGCGGTGCGCAAGGCGCGCTCCGAACTGATCGGTCAGGTGAAAGACGGCAAAGTCTCTGTCGCCGACCTGCTGCGCAAGGCCGATAGTGATGAACTGGTCAAGAAGACGAAGGTCGTCGCCGTGATCAAGGCGCTGCCCGGTGTCGGCCCGGTGAAGGCCGCCAAGCTGATGGACCAGGCGGATATTCCGGAAGATCGCCGGATCGGCGGGCTGGGCGCCCGTCAGCGGGCTGCGCTGCTGGAGGCGCTGGCCAACTGAGGAGGGGGAGCGTCCGGCTCGGACGCTCCGAACTCCGGCCGTGGCCGAGCCGGTCGGTGAAACGACCGGCGTGGCCCGGCGGGCGGCTGTCGCGAGCCGCCGTACGCGACCACGGGCGCCGAACGGGCGTATCGGTTCGGGGCGGTTCGCGGTCCGGATCGAGGGAATATCGCTACCGTGGCCGTATGGCCGTCCGCGAAGAACTCGAAGCGTTCCTCGACGAATACCAATCCACGCTGAGCGCCTACGACGCCGAACGTACGGCCGCGCTGTGGGGGACCCCGGGCACTGTCGTCGGCGACGATTTCGTCGGTTCGCTGCATTCGCGCGAAGAGATGGCCCAGGGGCTGGCGCAGGCCCATCCCATTTATCAGATGCTCGGGCTGGCGCGTGTCGACCATACCGTGATCGATTACGCGGAGCTCACCGATTCGCTGGTCCGCGCGCGGGTGCGCTGGCATTTCTACGACAGTGACGACGAGCTGCTCACCGACAGCGATTACGAGTACATCTTGCGCCGCGACGACGATGGATTGCGTACCTATGTCGCGGTCGCCATCGACGAGGCGGAGAAATTGTCCCGGCTCGCGGCCGAGCGCGGGGTCCGGCTGCCGGGAATGTGAGCGCCGAGTCGTATCGATGCCGATGACGGTCCGATCCGGAAATCGGAACTGTCCGGGTCCGAACGGGTCAGTGGCGCGTGG
Source organism: Nocardia sp. (assembly GCA_013361595.1). Taxonomy (GTDB): domain Bacteria; phylum Actinomycetota; class Actinomycetes; order Mycobacteriales; family Mycobacteriaceae; genus Nocardia. Next base: position 2,910 of record JABFXT010000325.1, read on the forward strand.
AGTCGCGTTCGGTCAGGAGCGCGGCGATACCGTCGAGAATGCGTTCCGTTCCGAATTCGAGCGCGGCATCGCGTTGCGGTGTGTGTGCGGGCGATTCGGTGGGGGCCGGCCCGTCCGATATCGCCGCGATGAGCCGTGGGAAGCGGCCGTCCGCCAATTGCAGGGACGCGGCCATCGCGCCGGTGAATTCTTCCTCGGTGGCTCCCGGGCCCACGACCTGCTGTGCCAGGCTGCGCACGTGCCCGTTGAGGACGACGAGGGCATCGAGCCGTTCCGGTCCGGTCAGGTCGATATCGGCCGCGGCCTCCAGCGCGGCTTCGGTCCAGCCCAGCTCGTTGGGGCCCATCGGCCGCGCGCCGACCAGTAGTTCCATCACCCAGGGGTGGCGCCGGTAGCGCTCGAAGGTCAGCAACGCCCATGAGCGCAGGCCGCTGCGCCACGGCTCGGGGCCCGACATATCCAGTGCCGGTAGGTCGCTCATGGCCTGCTCCACCATCAGCGCGGTGAGTTCGGCCTTGCCCGGCAGGTGGCGGTAGAGCGACATCTTGGTATAGCCGAGCCGGTCGGCCAGGCGCTGCATGGACAGGGCGGCCAGTCCTTCGATATCGGCCAGTTCGACCGCCGCGGCGACGATCGCGGACCGGGTGAGGGTGGGCTTGGGGCCCCGGGTCGGTCGCCGATCGGTTCCCCAGAGCAGCTCGAGCACGGTCGGCGTCGCCATCAAGTGCCTTTCGGAGGTGGGTTGACGTGGAACTGTGTCTACCATACGCTGATTGGCGTCCATCGGAAACAGTTTCCGATGGACACTGATTATGGATGGAGTTCGTCATGCAGAACCGCACCGTTCTCGTCTCCGGCGCGAGCATCGCCGGTCCCGCTGTCGCGTACTGGCTCGACCACTACGGATTCGACGTCACCGTGGTCGAGCGGGCACCGGCCCTGCGGCCGGGCGGCCAGGCCGTCGACTTCAAGGGATCCGTACAGCGCACGGTGCTCGAGCGGATGGGTATCCACGAGGAGATCCAGCGGCGCAGCACCGGCGCCACCGATATGGTCTTCGTCGATGCCGGCGGGCAGGAGAAAGCCCGGATATCCGGCGATTTCTCCGGCGGCGATGTGGAGATCCTGCGAGGCGACCTCGCCGCGATCCTCTACGGGCTCACGGCCCGGCGCTGCACCTATCTGTTCGGCGATTCGATCAGCGCACTGCGCGATACCGGCGACGGTGTCGAGGTCGAATTCGAACACGCTCCGGCACGCCGGTTCGACCTGGTGATCGGTGCGGACGGGATCCATTCGCGGGTGCGCCGGCTGGCATTCGGGCCGGAAGCGGAATTCGTCCGGCACCGCGGCTACTACTACGCCGTCGCCGGCGAACCCCTCGCCGGGGAACATACCGGTGGCCCGCGCCGCCGGACGTCACTGGCATACAGCGCACCGGGGCTGCTCGCCGTACGTGGTGGGCCGAAGGCCCAGCACATGTACATGTTCGCCGCGCCCGAAATCGGGTTCGCCGACGACACGGAGAAACGTCGCGTCCTGGTCGAGCGGTTCACCGGTATGGGTGGGGCGGTACCCGAGATGCTCGCCGAACTCGCGGAATACGACGATTTCTACCTGGACGCCCTTGCCCGGGTACGGATGTCCGGTTACGTTTCCGGCCGGGTTGCTCTCGTCGGCGACAGCGCCTACGGGAACACGCTCGGCGGTTTCGGGACCGGCCTGGCGCTGATGGGGGCCTACGTGCTGGCCGGTGAACTGGCGCTCGCCGCGGGCGATCACACGGCCGCCTTCGCCCGCTACGACCAGATCATGCGTCGCTACGCGAAGCTCGGCGGGAGCAGCAGCCCGGGACCGTTCCTGGCCCCGAAAACGGCCTGGGGATTGCGACTCCGCAACTGGTTCCTGGGTTCGCGGTGGTTCGTCATGATGGACAAATTCGCCGGTGACGCCAAAGACGATATCGAGCTGGCCGACTATGCCGGCGCGGTATCGCGATAACAGCCGAAGCCCGGAACGAGCCCGGCCCGATCCATACCGAGGCACGCGGACACCACTCCGGAACAGGCCTGGATCACCCGGCCGCCGCCCCGCGGATCCGCTCGGGGTGGCTGTAGATGTTCAGCGTCTGCCCCCGTACGAAACCCGCGAGGGTGAGACCGGATTCCTCGGCCAGATCGACCGCCAGCGAACTGGGCGCCGAGACGGCGGCCAACACGGGAACACCGGCCAGCACCGCCTTCTGTACCAGCTCGAACGACGCGCGCCCGCTCACCACGAGCACGAGATCGGAACCCGGGATCCGGTTCTCGCGCAGCGCCCAGCCGACCACCTTGTCCACGGCATTGTGCCGGCCGATGTCCTCGCGTACCGCCAGGACTTCCCCGGCCGCGGTGAACAGGCCCGCCGCGTGCAGTCCGCCGGTGGCGTCGAACACCGACTGGTGGCTGCGCAGCCGATCCGGCAGCCCGGCCAGCAACTCGGCCTCGAGCAACGGTTCGGGCCGCGGCAGCGGGTACCGGGTGCGCATCCGGATCTCGTCCAGCGCGGTTCGCCCGCAGAGTCCACAGGCACCGGTGGTGAGGAACGGGCGGTCCGGCAGGACGATCGGGGCGTGCAGACCCACATCCAGCACGTTGTAGGTGTTGCGTCCCTCGTCGTCGGTACCGGCGCAATAGCGGGCGCTGTGGATATCGGCGGCCCCGGCTATCAAGGTCTCAGCGAAGAGGAAACCGTGCACCAGGTCGATATCGTGTCCCGGCGTGCGCATGGTGACCGTCAGCGATTCGCCGCGGATCCGGATCTCCAGCGGTTCTTCGACAGCCAGGGTATCGGGACGGATGATTTCGCCGGACGGGGTGATGCGCCGCATCCGGCGGCGCGCGGTGACTCTGCTCATCGCGTGCCGTGGGTATGGGGCTCGAGCCGGACGGTGACGGCTTTGGATACGGGGGTGTTCGATCGCGCCGCCACATGGTCGAGAGGTACCAGCGCGTTCGTCTCGGGGTAATAGGCGGCAGCGTTACCCCGGGGCGTCGAATAGGCCACCACCCGGAAACCCGTGACGCGACGGTCGATTCCGTCGGTCCACTCGGACACCAGATCGACCAGGTCGCCGTCCCGGAAACCGAGTTCGGCGATATCCGCGGCATTCACCAGCACCACCCGGCGTCCGTGATGCACTCCGCGGTAGCGATCGTCGAGACCGTAGACGGTGGTGTTGTACTGGTCGTGGCTGCGCAGGGTCTGCAGGATCAGCCGTCCCGTCGGAACCGTGATCCAGCTCAGCTCGTTCACCGCGAAATTGGCCTTCCCGGTGGCGGTCCGGAACTCCCGGGCATCGCGCGGCGGAT
>JABFXT010000743.1 GCA_013361595.1 Nocardia sp.
TCGGGGGCCTCAACCCCGCGCGCGCCAGCGCGCCAAAAACACAGCACCTTTGCGAGCGAGCCCGCCTGCTCGCCTATACGAGCGAACCCACATCGTCGCCTTCCCGGCCGGAATCATGTCCGCACGCGCAGCCGGCCCACAGTCTCACCATCCCCACCAGCCGCCCCACTACCGCACGCTGAGGCCGACCTTCTGGAAGTCCTTGAGGTCGGAGTATCCGGCTTTGGCCATGGAGCGGCGGAGGCCGCCGACCAGGTTGAGGGAGCCGAACGGGTCGTCGGAGGGGCCGGTGAGGACCTGTTCGAGGCTGGGGCGCACCGTGGCGGGGCGGGCCGCGTGTCCGGAAAGGAGTTCGTCGGCGAAGTCCCATGGTTCGTCGAGCGACAGCAGCGAACCGCGCGGGACGGACGGGTGCGCGGCGGCGGAGGGCCAGTACCAGCCGCGGCCGGGGGCTTCGGTGGCGAGGGCGAGCGGTGCGCCGAGCATGGCGGCGTCGGCCCCGCAGGCGATGGCCTTGGCCAGCTGGCCGGAGGTGTTGATATCGCCGTCGGCGATGACGTGGACGTAGCGGCCGCCGGTTTCGTCGAGGTAGTCGCGGCGGGCCGCCGCCGCGTCGGCGATGGCGGTGGCCATCGGTACCCCGATGCCGAGGACTTCCCCGGTGGTGGTGGCGCCTTCTTGCGATCCGTATCCGACGATCACGCCCGCTGCTCCGGTCCGCATGAGGTGCAGTGCGGTCCGGTGGTCGCTCACACCGCCGGCGACCACCGGTACGTCGAGTTCGGCGATGAAGGTCTTCAGGTTGAGCGGTTCACCCGCGCCGACGTGTTCGGCCGAGATGATGGTGCCCTGGACGACCAGCAGGTCGATTCCCGCCTGCAGCAGGCCCGGGGTGAGGCTCAGTGCGTTCTGCGGGCTCACTCGTACTGCGACGGTGACGCCGCCGGCCCGGACCTGCGCCACTGCGGCGGCGAGCAGATCGGGTTGCATCGGCGCGGCGTGCAGTTCTTGGAGGAACGCGACCGCTCGCTGATAGCTGCCCTTGTCGGCCAGCTCGACCAGCTGTTCGATCTTGGCGGAGACATCCGCGTGCCGTGCCCACAGACCTTCTCCGTTGATGACCCCGAGGCCGCCACGACGGCCGATCTCGATGGCGAATTCCGGGGAGACCAGTGCGTCGGTGGGGTGGGTGAGGAACGGGATATCGAATCGGTAGGCGTCGAGCTGCCAGGCCAGCGAGACCTGGCTCGCCGAGCGGGTGCGGCGCGACGGAACGATATCGACATCGTCCAGCCCGTAGGTTCGGCGGGCCGTCCGGCCCATTCCGATCTCGACCATATCGCGCACGAAAAAACTCCTGTGTTGACGGCGCGCTGCCGCGCGCGGGGTCCGGTCCCCTCCGGCCCGACGGTCTCCGTCCGCGATGCGCAGTCCGCGCATTGGTTCCGAGGGCGGAAACGCGGAACGGGCCGCGACCCGGTGTCGGCCGCGTGAGGCGTGGCACCGATGTACCGGTTTCACCAGGTGAACCGCGTAATTACACGTAAACCTTACACAGTGTCGTTCCGCACGCTTCCGGCGCGCGGGTCGTGACCCGCGGGGTGGTGCGGTTATGTGCCCGGAACTCGCGTCCACCGCGTATGTGACGTGCGGTCGATCGTGGCGAGGAATCGGAGCGGCTCGCCGGCGCGCCCACTCTCCCGCGGTGAGATCGACCCCGGGAGAATGGGCGGCGTTCGGGTGCTACCTGCCGGTGTAGTTCGGGGCTTCGACGGTCATGGTGATGTCGTGCGGGTGGCTCTCCTTGAGACCCGCGGCGGTGATCTGTACGAACTGCGCTTCCTGCAGGCCGGGGATCGACTGGGCGCCGGTGTATCCCATGGCCGCGCGGAGACCGCCGACCAGCTGGTGGATCACCTGGTTGACCGGTCCGCGGAACGGCACCCGGCCTTCGATGCCCTCCGGTACCAGTTTGTCCTCGGCGAGCACATCGTCTTGGAAGTAGCGATCCTTGGAGAAGGATTTCGCCTGGCCGCGGCCCTGCATGGCACCGAGCGATCCCATTCCGCGGTAGCTCTTGAACTGCTTGCCGCCGACGAGGATCAGTTCACCGGGGGATTCGGCGGTGCCGGCGAGCAGCGAGCCGAGCATCACCGTGGAGGCGCCCGCGGCGATGGCCTTGGCGATATCACCGGAGAACTGGATACCGCCGTCGGCGATGACCGGTACGCCGGCCGGTTTACAGGCCGATACCGCTTCCAGGATGGCGGTGATCTGCGGTGCGCCGACGCCGGCGACCACGCGGGTGGTGCAGATGGAGCCGGGGCCCACACCGACCTTCACCGCGTCCGCGCCCGCCTCGACCAGTGCCGCGGCACCGGCCCGGGTGGCGATATTGCCGCCGACGACCTGGATCCGGTCGCCGACTTCGGCCTTGACCTTGCTGACCATGCTGAGCACCTGGCGCTGATGTCCGTGCGCGGTGTCGACAACGAGCACATCGGCGCCCGCGTCGGCGAGGGTCATGGCACGTGACCAGGCGTCGTCGCCGACACCCACCGCAGCGCCCACCAGCAACCGCCCGTCCCGGTCCTTGGTGGCGTCGGGGAACTGATCGGTCTTGACGAAGTCCTTGACGGTGATGAGCCCGCGCAACCGGCCCTCGCCGTCGACGATCGGTAGTTTCTCCACCTTGTGCCGGCGCAGCAGTCCGAGCGCGGCTTCCGCTGTGACGCCCTCCTGGGCGGTGATGAGCGGCACCTTGGTCATCACATCGGCGACACGCCGGTTCTGGTCGACTTCGAAGCGCATATCGCGGTTGGTGATGATGCCCACCAGTGAGCCGGTCTCGTCGACCACCGGCAGACCGGAGATCCGGAAGCGGGCGCACATGGCGTCGACTTCGGCGAGGGTGTCGGTCGGGCGGCAGGTGACCGGGTCGGTGACCATGCCGGCCTCGGACCGTTTGACGGTTTCCACCTGACTCGCCTGATCGGCGACCGAGAGATTGCGATGCAGGACACCCATACCGCCGGCCCGGGCCATGGCGATGGCCATCCGCGCCTCGGTGACGGTATCCATGGCGGAGCTGACCAGCGGGGTCCGCAGGGTGATCTCACGGCTCAGCCGGCTCGATGTCTCGACCGAGCTGGGGATCAGATCCGAAGCGGCGGGGAGCAGCAGTACATCGTCGAAGGTGAGGCCGAGCATGGCGATCTTGTTCGGATCGTCACCACCCGTATGAGGGCGGACTACGGTGCGCTCGCCCGGTACGGGATTACTCATTCGGATCGACCCCTCCTGGACGTCGGCAGAGCTATCGGGGTACGGCGACCCGATAGCGAACTGTTACTGGGATTGGACTGCGGCACCGGTTGTGTTCGTCGCCGGTAGTGGCCGGGTGATCGGTACTCATCGGCGCCGTGACACCATGGTATCGGTCCGCTCGGACCGTGGATCAACTGAGGGCTGTGCCGATCGATGGACGGGCGGCGACGAAACTGGCGGCGCGGACGGCTGGCGCAGACCACCCTGTTCTGCGTACCGTGGGGATGTGCGTGACCATCTACCACCTGGCTTGCCGCCGGATCCGTTCGCCGGAGACCCCGCCGACCCGTCCGCCGCGCTCGATGCCATCGAGCCTGGGGAACCGCTGGATCCTCACGAGCGCCTTGCGGTCGAGGAGGATCTCGCCGATCTCGCAGTCTACGAGGCACTACTGGCCCACCGCGGAATCCGCGGGCTGGTGGTGAGCTGCGAGGACTGTCGGCAGGATCACTATCACGACTGGGACATGCTCCGCGCCAATCTGTTACAGCTCCTCGTCGACGGCACGGTCCGCCCGCACGAGCCCGCCTACGATCCGACTCCGGAAGCCTACGTCACCTGGGATTACTGTCGCGGATACGCCGATGCCTCGATGAACGAGGCGTTCCACGGCGACGGGTTCGACGCCTTCGACAGCTGAGTCCGGGGCCGGTCCCACCCGGCGTGATCGGCCCGTGTGACGCGGCCGATCGATTTTTCACGGCTACGACCGGTTCCACCGGCACACACACCGACTGTGGCCCGATTACCCGATATACGAATGGCCGTCCATCTCGAGATGGACGGCCATTCGTATATCGCCGTTCAGTTGATGCCGGCTCCCGGCAGGGTGCTCGGCACCTGCAGCGGGACCGACGGCTGCGCCGGGGTCCGGGGCACCTGCGGAACCGACGGTTGGGCCGGACCGGGCGAACTGATCGTGGACTGCGGTGTCTGGACCGGTGGCTCCACCGAGTCCGCACCCGGCCCGCTGGGGGTGGTGCCCGGAATCTGCGGGAGGGTGGTCACCGGCGGGGCGATCTCCGGCGCGTGGGTGTCCGGGGCCGGGGTGTCCGGAGTATGTGTGTCCGGGGCCTGCGTATCCGGTCGGTCCGTGCCAGGTCCGGGCTGATCGGTACCGGGGCTCGGACGATCGGGCGCCTCGACGTCGGGAGCGCTCGGCTTGTCGCCGCCACCTGGACTGCTCGGCCGATCGAACGGCAGCTGGCTGTCCGGTCCGGGAGTCGTGGATGTCGTACTGCCGGGCCGTTGCGTGCTCTCACCGGGCGACGACGGCTGCACCGGGGCGCCCGGGTCGGGTGAGGGAGCGGACTGCTGCAACTGTGCGGCGATCTCCGGGGGCACCACCTTGCGAACTTCCTCGAACAGCTGGTTCCAGCGATCGACGAGTTCGTTGCGCTTGGCCGGGTCGTTCACCTGGGTGGTATTGGCCGAAGCCTGTTCCAGCCGTTCCCGGGCCTCGTCCGGCTTGCCCTGCTCGAGCAGCGTCTGCGCGGCGGCCAGATCGTCACCGGCGTACTGCACGACCGTGCTCTGCGCCTGTTCGCTGAACACGACCTCTTTGACCCGCCAGAGCGCGTCACCGGGTTCGGCCTGATACGAGAACGCGGAGAGCCCACCGAACACCAGCGCCATTGCGGCAGCGGTGGTCGCTATCGGGCGGAGCAGCCGCAACTTGCCGCCGGATTGCGCGGTGATACGCGTCTGCCGGGCACCTATCTCCTGATTGACCGCCGCGACCACCGTGTCGAGATCGGGTGCGTCGGGTAGCGGCGGTGCCACGATTTCGGCCCGCCAGTCCGCCAGCAATGTCGCCAGCTGGAGTTCCTCGGTGCTCTCGGTGGGGACGGGTCCGCCGCGGGCGATAGCGTCGATCAGTTCGTCGTCACGACGAACTGCGACGATATCGACCGGTTCGGATCCGGCACCGGAGCCCTCGGCATAGGGATCGGTGTTCCGCGATGCACGCCGCGCCCATTTGTCGCCCCGACCGCGCCCGCCATCCCTAGCCATACATTTCACCTGCCCTCGCCACTTGTGCCTTCAATTTTGCGAGCGCCCTGTGCTGGGCGACCCGAATCGCGCCCGCCGTACTGCCCACGGCGGTTGCGGTTTCTTCTGCTGACAGACCCATGACCAGGCGCAGGATCAAGATCTCTCGATGTTTCTCCGGAAGGGTGGCCAGCAGGGTGTTCATCTGCCGGCTGGTTTCCGATTCGAGAGCTCGTTGCTCCGGGCCGTGGTCGGTGGATATGACATCTGGTACTTCGGCCATCGCCTCCGCCTTGTTACGGGAGGCGTTGCGATGGGCGTCGGCAACCTTGTGCGAAGCGATTCCATACACAAAGGCCATGAACGGCCGGCCCTGGTCCTGATACCTGGGTAGCGCGGTCATGACCGCTAGACAGACCTCCTGCGCGACATCGTCCGCGGAGAGTTGTCCACGCTCCGCGGCACCGATCCGCGCGCGGCAATAGCGCATCACCAGCGGGCGGACCATTTCCAGTACCTGAGCTAGAGCAGACCGGTCGCCCTGCGCAGCGGCGGCGACGGCGCGGTCCAACTCTTCGCCCGTATGCGTCATCGTCAGCGGAATTCCTGGCGTTACAAAGTGGCACGGTCTGTGCTGACCGGTGCTTCCGCCGGTCCAGCGGAACGGGTCCACAATAGGACACCGGCGGCGGTACGGGTCGAGACGGTAGAACTCGGGTTACCGACCGGGATCGTGAAATAGCCCGCCACGCCGGGAGATCACTGCTCGACACGCGGTCGCGTCGCCGGTAGCCGTGTCGCGAGCAGCCGATGTGGCGGCCAGCCCACCGCGCAACATCGCGCAGGCCCAGCCCAGCGGAACGAGGCCCGCGGTGCGGCACTCGTCGCCGATCCGGTCCGCCAGCGCGCGGGCGCGGTCCAGCTGTCCGGTGGCACTCGCGG
>JABFXT010000274.1 GCA_013361595.1 Nocardia sp.
AGTCGGCCCGGGAACATTCGGGCCGGCTCCTGGTCCAACTGGCCGGGGTGACCGACCGGAGCGCCGCCGACGCGCTGCGGGGCACGCTTTTTCTGGTGGACAGCGAAGACCTCGGACCGTCCGACGATCCCGACGAGTTCTACGATCACGAACTCGAGGGTCTGCGGGTGCAGCTCACCGACGGGACCGAGATCGGTACCGTCATCGAGGTGCTGCATTCGGCCGCCGGTGAACTGCTCTCGATCCGGGCCGCCGCGGACGAGCGGGAGATCCTCGTCCCCTTTGTCACCGCCATCGTGCCCACGGTTTCGATCGCCGACCGGCTGATCGTGATCGACCCGCCCGAAGGTCTGCTGGATCCGGAATGAGGTGGCCGGCGTCATGAGGATCGACGTGGTCAGCATCTTCCCGGAATACCTCGACCCGCTGCGCACCGCGCTGCTGGGCAAGGCCATCGACAAGGGCGTCGTCTCGGTGGACGTCCACGATCTGCGGCGCTGGACCCACGATGTCCACAAATCCGTCGACGATTCGCCCTACGGCGGCGGTCCCGGCATGGTGATGAAACCCGTGGTCTGGGGCGACGCGCTCGACGAGGTGTGCCCCGACGACGCGCTGCTCGTGGTGCCCACACCCGCCGGTGTGCCGTTCACCCAGGAGACGGCACAGCGGTGGGCCGGGGAAGATCATCTGGTGTTCGCGTGCGGTCGCTACGAGGGTATCGATCAGCGGGTGTTCGCCGATGCGGCGCGGCGGGTCCGCGTCGAAGAGGTCAGCATCGGCGATTACGTACTGATCGGTGGCGAGGCCGCCGTGCTGGTGATGACCGAGGCCGTCGTCCGGCTGATTCCCGGGGTACTCGGCAACCAGCAGTCGCACGAACAGGATTCGTTCTCCGACGGGTTGCTCGAAGGCCCCAGCTACACTCGTCCGGTGAACTGGCGGGGACTCGAGGTCCCCCCGATCCTGCTGTCCGGTGACCACGCCCGGATCGCGGCGTGGCGGCGGGAACAGTCCCTGATCCGCACCCGGGACCGGCGGCCGGATCTGCTGCCCGATACGGACTGACCGCCCGGGTCCACCGGTCACCGACTGTGCGGATCGCCGGGGTCAGGGGATCAGGCCGAGGCGGCGTGCGGTCGCCACCGCTTCTTGCCGGGAACGCGCGTCGAGTTTGCGCATGACACTGCGCAGATAGCTCTTCACCGTTTCAGGGCCGATCGAAAGCCGGCGCGCTGCTTCCTGATTGGAACAGCCGAGCGCGACCTGCAGCAGGACGTCGATCTCGCGGCGCGCGAGCCGGGGCGCGTCCGTTGCGGGTTCGCTGTTCAGCGCGTGGTCGAGCCGGACACCCATCTCGCGCAATCTTTCCCGTATCCGCTGGTCGCCGGCCGCGTCCGCGATCGCGCGCAGCTCCGCCGCGACCGCGCGCAACTCCTCGGCCCTGACGCCGTCGGTGGCGGGGGCGGGTGCGGCGATCTCCAGCAGCCGTAGCCGCCGGTCCACCTCGTCGCGGACACCGATCTCGGCCGCCAGTCTGCGTCCGGCCTGTACCAGCGCGTCGGCGGTGCGATCACCGATGGGTCCGGCGCCGCGGGTCGCCGCGTACAGCACGGCACGCGAAGAACCGGAGACCACCACCGGAACCGCGACGACCGATCGGATCCCCTCGCCGAGCACCGGCCCGTCGTAGTGATGGGTGATCGACAGCGCGTTGCCGTAATCGGAGACCGAGGCGGGCCGGCGGGAGTCGACGACCTGCCCGCCCAGCCCGGACGCCCGGGTGACCGACAGCCCGCGCAGGCCGTTGGTACGGACGCCGGAGAACTCGGTCAGCCGCAGGGTGCCGGCGTCGACCTCGCCGCCGAACAGCACCGGTACCTCGGCGAGATCCGCCAGCCGGCGGATCTCGGCGCGCAGCGCGTCGCCGTCGCGGGGCCGCAGCAGTGACGGGGGAGTGGGCATCGAGTATCACCCCTTTTCGGGGGTAGTGCCGGACCTGGTGTGACCTACATCCTATGGCAACACCGGCCGGACGACCGAGGAGATGTGAGATGGGCACCGACCCGAACACCCGGGTACGCGAACTGCTGGACTCCTACGACCGGCTCGATGCCTGCGCCGCGGAGCTGCTGTGCGATCGGCATCCGGCCGATGCCGTGGCGTTCACCGTGATCGACAGCGATCTGTCGGCTGTCGACCTCACCTTCGGCGAATTGCGCGCGCGATCCGAACGTTTCGCCGCCGCTCTGGCCGGGCTCGGTGTGGGCCCCGGTGACCAGGTGGCGACATTGATGGCGAAATCGGTGGACCTGGTGGTGGTCCTGCTCGGCATCTGGCGGCGCGGTGCCGTGCATGTTCCCCTGTTCACAGCATTCGCCGCGCCCGCCATCGCCTTCCGGCTGCACGCGTCCGGAGCGTCGGTCGTGATCGCCGACCCGGACCAGGCCGGCAAACTGGCCCCCGGCGGGGATATGCCCGCCGATCCGCCCTGGCGCACGATCGTCACCGGCGAAAGCGATATCCCGGATACGTTGCGGATGGACGAGCCGGCGACCGGCGGCGCCGCCGAACCGCCCGCCGCCGTGGGCGGAGACGGGCTGCTGGTGCAGCTGTTCACCAGTGGAACCACCGGTACGCCGAAGGGGGTGCCGATCCCGGTACGCGCCCTGGCCTCGTTCCACGCCTACCAGGAGTTCGCGCTCGATGTCCGGCCCGGCGACGTCTTCTGGAACGCCGCCGATCCGGGCTGGGCGTACGGCCTCTACTACGCGATCCTGGGCCCGCTGGTCTCGGGCACCCGCAGCCTGCTGCTGCACGCCGGGTTCTCCCCGGCGCTGACCTGGCAGGTGCTGGACAAGTTCGGGGTCACGAATTTCACGGCCGCCCCCACCGTCTACCGGGCATTGCGCGCGGCCGAACCGGGCAATCCGGTACGGCTGCGCCGGGCCTCCTCGGCCGGGGAGCCGCTGACCCCCGAGGTGGTGGCCTGGTCGGCCGAGCATCTCGGGGTCGCGGTACGGGATCACTACGGGCAGACCGAGCACGGCATGGTCATCTGCAATGCCTGGCACGACGACCTCGATACCGCCGCGCCCGCGGGTTCGATGGGCCGGTCGCTACCCGGATGGGAGTGCACCGTCCTGTCCGATACCGCGGATACCGAAGCACCGGCCGGAGAACTGGGTCGCATCGCCGTCGATGCCGAGCGCAGCGCCCTGCTCTGGTTCCTGGGCTATCTCGACGCACCGGAGCGGACCGCGCAGCGCTACACCGCCGACGGCCGCTGGTATCTCACCGGAGACGCCGGATCGCGTGACGTCGACGGGTATTTCCATTTCTCCGCCCGCGACGACGATGTGATCATCATGGCCGGATATCGGATCGGACCGTTCGATGTCGAGAGTGTGCTGGTACTGCACGACGATGTCGCCGAGGCGGCGGTCGTCGGAATGCCGGACCAGTTGCGCGGGGAAGTGCTCGAGGCATTCGTGGTGCTGCGTGCCGGGGCGGCCGGGAACGACCGGCTGGAAGCCGAACTACAGACGTTGGTGAAGGAGAAGTTCGCCGCGCACGCGTATCCCCGCCGGGTACATTTCGTCGCCGCCCTCCCCAAGACACCCAGCGGCAAGGTGCAACGGTTCCTACTGCGACAGCAGGAGCGCGACGCCGGATAGGCGCGGCGCGCACCCGGGCCCGGCCGAAGTGGGGCCGGGGCCGGGTGCGGTCCGGCTGTCGCCGGGCGACTGTAGTGTGCGGGAGGTGACGACAGTGCCAGAGACCTCGGATCCCGAGACCATCCCCACCGACGCGCCGCAGGACCCCGGTACCGGCCCGGTGGTATCCGGTCCCGTCAGCCGGCGCATCGCCGACGAGCTCGCCGTACGGGAGAACCAGGTCCGGGCTGCCGTAGAACTATTGGACGCCGGTTCGACGGTGCCGTTCATCGCGCGTTACCGCAAAGAGGTCACCGGCGGGCTGGACGACGCGCAACTGCGCACGCTCGAGGAGCGCCTGCACTATCTGCGCGAACTCGACGAACGTCGCGCCACCATCATCGAATCCATTCGTGGGCAGGGCAAACTCGACGACGCGCTGCACCGGCAACTGCTGCTGGCCGAGACCAAGGCCCGGCTCGAGGACATCTACCTGCCCTATAAGCCCAAGCGCCGCACCAAGGCTCAGATCGCGCGCGAAGCCGGACACGAACCGGTCGCGGACGCGCTGCTCGGTGATCCGGATACCGATCCGGCCGGATACTCCGCCGAACAGCTCGACGGCGCGCGCGCCATCCTGGTCGAGCGATTCGCCGAAGACGCCGATCTGGTGGGCGAACTCCGCGAACTGATGTGGACCCGGGGACGTATCGCGGCCACCGTGCGGCCCGGTAAAGAAGAAGCAGGAGCGAAATTCGCCGACTATTTCGAATTCGGCGAAGAGTTCGTGAGCCTGCCCTCCCATCGCATTCTGGCCCTGCTGCGGGGTGAGAAAGAAGAGGTACTCAGCCTGCAGCTCGACCCGGAACCCGCCGATTCCGAACTCGCTCCCGGCGAACGCAGTCTCTACGAAGCCCGGATCGCGCAGCGTTTCTCGATCGCCGAGGCCGGTCGCGCCGCGGACGGCTGGCTGCTCGATACAGTGCGCTGGGCCTGGCGGACCAAACTCCAGGTGAGCCTGGGTATCGATACCCGGATGCGCCTGCGCCAGGCCGCCGAACGCGACGCGGTCGACGTATTCGCCACCAACCTGCGCGATCTGCTGTTGGCCGCCCCCGCCGGAACCCGCGCCACCATGGGACTGGACCCGGGCTACCGCACCGGCGTGAAGGTCGCGGTGGTGGACGGTACCGGGAAGGTCGTGGCGACCGAGGTCGTATATCCGCACAAACCGCAGAACCAGACCGAGAAATCGCTGGCGGTGCTCGGCGCCCTGGTGGCGCGGTTCGGGGTCGAACTCATCGCGATCGGCAACGGTACGGCGTCCCGGGAAACCGACGCGCTCGCCGCGCAACTCATCGAGCGGATCCCGGAGCGCAAACCGACCAAGATCGTGGTCTCCGAGGCGGGCGCCTCGGTGTACTCGGCCTCGGCGTACGCGTCACAGGAACTGCCCGATATGGATGTCTCACTGCGTGGCGCGGTCTCGATCGCGCGCCGGTTGCAGGATCCGCTCGCCGAACTCGTCAAGATCGAGCCGAAATCGATCGGAGTCGGGCAGTACCAGCACGATGTCTCCGAAACGCTGCTGGCGCGTTCGCTGGGCGCGGTGGTGGAGGACGCGGTGAACGCGGTGGGTGTCGATGTGAACACCGCCTCCGTACCGCTGCTGTCGCGGGTCTCCGGTGTCACCGGATCGGTGGCGGAGAGCATCGTCGCGCATCGGGATCAGCACGGCCCGTTCCGCAGCCGGACCGCGTTGCTGGATGTGCCGCGATTGGGTCCCAAGGCATTCGAACAGTGCGCGGGCTTCCTGCGGATCCGCGGCGGCGACGATCCGCTCGACACCTCGGCGGTGCACCCGGAGGCCTATCCGGTGGTCCGCCGCATCCTGGATTCCACCGGTAGCGGGATCGCCGAGGTGATCGGTAACGGGACGGTCCTGCGTACCCTGCGGCCGGCCGATTTCACCGACGAGAAATTCGGTGTGCCCACCGTCACCGACATCATCAGCGAACTGGAGAAGCCCGGCCGCGACCCGCGCCCGGAGTTCAAGACCGCGGAATTCGCGGCGGGCATCGAGAAGGTCGCGGATCTGGAACCCGGGATGGTGCTGGAAGGTGTCGTCACCAATGTCGCCGCCTTCGGTGCCTTCGTCGACGTCGGTGTCCACCAGGACGGTCTGGTGCACGTCTCCGCGATGTCCCGCAATTTCGTGCGTGACCCCCGTGAAGTGGTCAAATCCGGCGATGTGGTCAAGGTGAAGGTGCTCGAGGTCGATATCGCGCGCCAGCGGATCGGATTGTCGCTGCGGCTCGACGACGAACCGGGCACGGGTAAACCCGAACGAGCGCCGGGCCCCGGCGATCGGGGCCGTGGCCAGGGCGGTCGCGACGCGGGCGCCCGCGGTGGCGACCGGGGCGGCCGGGCACAGGGGCGCAACGACAAGAATCGCGGTGGGCAGGGCGGCGGTCAGGCCCAGGGCAACGGTGGCAACCGTGGTGGCGGCCAGGGCCGGAATCGCGGGCAGAGCCGGGACGCCTGGCGCGATAATGCTCCGGTGAACGGTGCCATGGCCGACGCGTTGCGACGGGCGGGT
>JABFXT010000444.1 GCA_013361595.1 Nocardia sp.
CCACATCGGGTTCCCAGTCCAGCAGGGCGGCCAGGCTCTCGTATGTGGTCGCCTGCCACTGCCGGACGAAGTCCGCGCGCCGGGAGTGGTCGTCGGGATCCCAGACGGCCAGTTCCGCCGCCCCGAGTGTCCGCGCGTTGCGCGCGTCACTGAAGGGGTGTGAATGGGCCACTCCGGCGAAACCGATCCGCATGCGATCTCCTTCACTTCATATCGACATCCCGGGTCTCCGGGCTGAGTACCGCGCCCACGACCGTCAGCAGTCCCCCGAAGCACAGCAGTACCACCGCCGTGTACGGCAACGGCATGAAGGACGACAGTCCGCTCTGGATATAGGCGTAGAACGCGGGGATCACCATGCCCAGCGAATAGCCCAGTCCGTAACCCGAGGCCCGGACGCCGAGGGTGAACCGTTCGGTCAGATAGGTGGTCAGACATCCCCACGGGACACTGATGAGCACTGTCACCGAGATCAGCAGGGCGAGGACGGTACCGAAGGTCCGCACATTCCCGGACGCGATGAGGGTGTAGGGCACCGGCGCCACGAACATGCACAGCAGACCACCGGTGATGAGCATCGGCCGCCGGCCGACCCGCTGCGACAGCAGACCACTGCCCATATAGACCGCCACCACGATCGCGTTCGCGATCACCAGCGCCAGGGTGGTGGCATTCGGGCTGAGTTCCGCTTCGCTCTTCATCAGACCGGGCAGGACGGTGGTGAGCATATAGCTGGTGAACCACAGGCCGGTCGTCAGGACGAAGACCTGGAGGAAGTCGCGACCGGACCGGCCTTTGAACAGTTCCAGCAGCGGAGTCTTCACCTTCTCCGACTGCTGCCACTCCTCGCTGTCCTCGACATTGCGCGCGTACCAGATCGCGAAACCGACCGACAGCACCGCACCCACGAAGAACGGGATCCGCCAACCCCACTGCACATACGCCGAATCGATACCCTGCGCCGGCATGATCTGGAGCAGGCCGAGCGTCAGCAGCGCGATCGAACAGTAGGCCAGGGGGAATCCGGTGGAGATGATCGCGCCGTTGAGGCCGCGGCGGCCCTTGGCGCTCCGCTCCAGGGCGGTCGGGGTGGCGGAGGTGTATTCACCGCCGAGGAACACACCGTCGATGAACCGCAGCGCGATCAGCAGGATCACGGCGAGGATGCCGATCTGCTGGTAGCCCGGCAGCAAGCCGATCGCCATGGTCGTCACACCGAAACCGGTCACCGAGACGACGGTGATCCGGCGCCGCCCGAACTTGTCGGCCAGATGCCCGAACAGCATCGCGCCCAAGGGCCGGCCGATGAGGGTCGCGGCGAACACCGATCCGTTGATGAGCGCGGTGGTTCCCGCCGACACCCCGGTCGCCTGGAAGTACACCGAGGCCGGTGCCAGCACGATCACCGGCAGGTAGATATCGAAGAGGTCGACGTAGAAGCCGAGCCAGGCCCCGAACACCGCCTTCTTCGCCCGGCTGTCCTGCCCGGCTCCCGGTAACGCGGGCGCCTCGACTGCGGTCGATCTCATGACATCCATCCTTCTGATCCGGCGGCGATGAAGCCGTCCTCGGCGCGCAACCATTCGTACGCTGCGCAGACTCGAGTGATTTCGGCGGCCTGCCCCTCGGAGAGGGTCTCGTCGGGGTCGAGGCACCAGGTACCCGCGAGCAGCCCTTGGCGCCGCAGCACCTCGTGCACCCCCGCGATCACGCCGGCGAAATCGTTGCGCACATCGAAGACGGCGGCGTTGGCGTCGGTGACCGCCGCCGCCAGCGACAGCGCGCGCACCCGCGCCGATTCGTCGCCCGCCCACGCCTTGCCGACCAGTTCGTGCAGTTCTACCGCGGCGCGCGTCCAGACCGCCCAGTGCCCGAGCAGACCGCCGACGAAGCGCCGGGTCACCGGGCCGTCGGGACCGGGCAGATCGTACGGGGTCAGCAGGTCGGCGACGATATTGTCGTCGTTACCGGTGTACAGCGCGATCTCGTCGCCGCGCCCCGAGTCGGTGATGCCCTGAACCAGTTCCAGCGTCCGGTACCGATCGAAGGGCGCAGCCTTGACCGCGACGGTGGATTCCTGGTCGGCCAGCCGCCGCCAGTAGTCACGCGGCAGATACCGGCCGCCGACCGCTTCCTGCAGGTAGAACCCGATGACGGGCAATACCTCGCCGATGGCGGCGGAGCGGTGGAGAAGATAGTCGAGATCTCGGTCGGCGAGGCCGCCGGGTGAGACGAGCACCGCGCCGTATCCGAGTTCGCGGGCCAGTTCCGCCTCGGCCACCGCCTGGTCCGTGGGCCCGGCGACACCGGCGATGCGGAGGAACGGCCGGTCACCCACGCGCGCGTCGAGTTCCTCGGCCGCGAGTTCGAGTACCGGCCGCAGCAGCCCGATCTCGGGGCGGCGGATCTCGAACTGTGTGGTGTGTACACCGACCGCGATCCCACCGGCGCCCGCGTCCACGTAGTAGCGGGTGAGCGCGCGCTGGCGGCGTTCGTCGAGAGTGCGCGTGTGGTCCAGGGCGAGCGGGTGGGCCGGGATCACGGTGCCCTGCTGCAGCAGCGTGTGCTCGGCCTCGGGCAATTGCCGGCGCATCAGAACTTCCCGTCCCGTCGCTCGAACTTGGTGGGTTTGTTCCACAGCTGTCCGCCCGCACCGATCCAATCGGCCTGCATCCGGATCAGTTCGCCCAGCGTGCGGTCCGGATAGCCGAAGAGCGTGTGGCATCGGCCGGCATTGCTGAGCAGGCTCGTCTCACCTTCCACCCCGGTGAAAACCGGGGTGACGCCCATTTCCTCGCCGAGCCGGGTGGCGATCGACCGGACCGAGGCGGTTTCCGGACCGGTCAGGTTGAGTACGAAGGGGGCAGTGTCGGCGTGGCCCAGGGTGCGCAGGACGACCTCGTTGGTGTAGCGCTGCCAGACCACGTTCACGGCGCCGATCGACAGGTCGACGGGCTCCCCCGCGTGCACCCGGCGGGCGATATCGGCGATCACGCCGTAGCGGGGTTCGCACGCGTAGTTGAGCCGGACCAGCGCCACCGGGGTGCCGCGGGTGCGGGCACCGTGGGTGAAGACCTGCTCGCGGCCGCGACACGTGATGGCGTATTCGCCGATCGGCCCGGTCTCGTCGGTCTCCACCGGACCGCCTGTCATCGGGGCGGTCAGCGGATAGACATTCCCGGTCGACAGGGCGGTGATCCGCGATTGCGCGTAGCGGCGCGCGATATAGGCGGGTAGCACGGTGTTGGTCATCCAGGCTTCGTCGGTATCGGTGGCGGTGCCGAATTTCGCACCGACCAGGAAAACGACGCTGCCCGCGTCCGGAAGTGCGTCCACCGCCGCCGGATCCGATAAATCGGTCATGACCGGATCTATGCCAAGAGCTTCGAGGCGCGCCCTGGACCCCTCATCGGTCCAGCGCGACGCCGCCAGCACCCGCACCTCGCTCCGACCCGCCTCGTCCAGCGCGCGCCGAGCCATTGTGGCCACTCCGGACCCGATTTTCCCGCCCGCACCCAGGACGATCAGATCGTTCTCCCAGTCAGCGGCTTCGGCGACAAGCCCCGAGCCCGGACGGGCGAGCTCGAGCTCGAGCTCCTTCTCATCCGCGAACATCTATCCGCCCTTCTTCGGCTGTACTATTTCGGTCAGGACCGTAATAATGAGTGAGTGTCGGGCAAAGCGCAATAGGAAGGAGCCACCGGACCGTGACAGTGAGCGTGTTCGACCTGTTCTCGATCGGTATCGGGCCGTCGAGTTCGCACACCGTGGGGCCCATGCGAGCCGCGCGGATGTTCGTATCCGAACTCGGAAGCACGATCGACCGGGTCCGCCGAATACACATCGCGCTGTACGGTTCGCTCGGCGCGACCGGCCGCGGGCACGGCTCGGACGCGGCGGTGCTGGCCGGCCTGCACGGCGCCGATCCGGAAACCGTCGATCCACACCTCCCGGCCCGGTTGCACGCGTCGGTCGCCACGACCGGACAGCTCGAGCTACCCGGCGGGCATTCGATCAGCTTCACCGGCGAGGACCTGGTACTCGACGGATCGACCCGGCATCCCGGACACCCCAATGCCATGACCGTCACCGCCGAATACACCGACGGCGGGCAGATCACCCGGACCTATTTCTCGATCGGCGGTGGATTCGTCACCGACGCCGCGGCGGCGGCCGCGCCCGCGGACCGGGCCGTCGTGCCCTACCCGTTCCGATCGGGCGACGAACTCTTCGCCCGGGCAGCCGAAACCGGCCTGTCCGTCAGCGATCTCGTACTGGCCAACGAACGGTCGCTGCGGCCGGACACCGATATCGCCGCGGGCCTGGATCGCATCTGGTCGGTCATGCGCGAATGCGTGGCCGCGGGCCTGCGCACCGACGGACGACTGCCCGGCCCGATGGCCGTGCGCCGACGCGCCCCGGACCTGTACCGCAAACTCGCGGCCACCGGCGCCGGTACCGATCCGCTGCACCGGCTGGACTGGGTGAACGCCTACGCCATGGCCGTCAACGAGGAGAACGCCGCCGGTGGCCGGGTCGTCACCGCCCCCACCAACGGGGCGGCCGGCATCCTGCCCGCGGTACTGCACTATTACGACCGTTTCGTCCCGGGCGCCGACGGCGCCGGAATACGGCGCTTCCTGCTCACCGCCGCCGCCGTCGGCGCCCTGTACAAGGACAACGCCTCCATCTCCGGCGCCGAGGTCGGCTGTCAGGGTGAAGTCGGGTCCGCCTGCTCGATGGCCGCCGGGGCCCTGTGCGAGGTACTGGGCGGTACACCCGCTCAGGTCGAGAACGCCGCCGAGATCGCGATGGAGCACAACCTGGGGCTCACCTGCGACCCGGTCGGCGGGTTCGTGCAGATTCCGTGTATCGAACGCAATGCCGTCGCGGCCGTCCAGGCCATCAATGCCGCCCGGATCGCCCTGGCCGGTGACGGCACCCATCGGGTCAGCCTGGACACTGTCATCCGGACGATGCGCGAAACTGGAGCGGATATGCAGTCCAAATACAAGGAAACATCGATGGGGGGCCTCGCCGTCAATGTCGTCGAATGCTGAACACACCTACCGGATCGGTGTGGTCGGGCCGTCGGATCTGGTGTCGCTGGTCAAACGCGTTGCCGCGCTGGAGTTCACCGACCACCTCGTGGTACCGCTGACCTACCGCCACGAAACGCAGACCGTGGAGGTGATCGCGGCCGGTCCCGATGTGGACGCGCTGCTGTTCACCGGCGTCATCCCCTATACGCTGGCCCAGGCCGCGGGAGCCCTCACCGTGCCCGCCGCCTATATCGACTACACCGGCGCCACCCTCTACGGCGCGCTGGTGGAACTCATGTCCGCCGGGCACGATCCGGCGCGTATCTCCATCGATACGCTGGCCCGCCCTCTGGTGGTCGAGAGCCTGTCCCATGTCGGGATCGCCACCGCCGATATCGCCACCGCCGAATACCGCAGGGGCATCGATGTGCGGCGCTTCGCGCAGTTCCACCGCGACCGTGCCCGCACGCATCCGGGCACGGTGGCCATCACCTGCGTCCGGTCGGTGTACGAACTGATCCGGGAGGACATCTACACGATTCGTCTCGCCCCGGCGATCGCCTCCGTACGCACCGCGCTCGAAACGGTGACGATGGAACTGGCGGGCCGGATCTCCTCCGACGCCCAGGTCGTCCTCGGCATGATCGAGCTGCCCGAACCCGACGACGCGCTGGCCGGCGATATCCGCGCATTGGCCGGGAGCCTGTTCCCGGTCGGTCCGGCCGGTTATGTCCTGGTCAGCACTCGCGGTGTACTGGCCCAGCACACTTGCGACTGGACCGTCATGCCGCTGCTCGAACAGCTCTCGCGACGGCACAACTGGGTACGGATCGGACTCGGCGTCGGCCGGTCGGCCGCCGATGCCGAAGCGCTGGCCCGGCGAGCCGTCGAACGATGCCGTACCGCCGGACCTTTCACGGCGATCGTCTCGGTGGGTTCCGGACGCGATTTCGTGATCACCGAGACCGAGGCCGATCCCGACCGGACCGAGGAGCCGGTGAGCCTGCACGTGGCGGCCCGCCGGGCCGGGCTGTCCCGGGCGACGCTGGTCAAACTCGAGGCCGCGGTCGCCGCCCACCCCGGCGGCGAGGTCACCGCCGCGGATATCGCCGCAGCGCTGGGAATCGAGCCGCGTTCGGCGCGAAGGACATTGAAACAGCTCGAACGGTCCGGTCTGGCGCAGCCGGTGGGGACAGTCGGAAGCG
>JABFXT010000113.1 GCA_013361595.1 Nocardia sp.
TTGTAGATCGGCGCGGTGCAGCCCTCGACGTAGTGCACGTAGGCACCCTCGTCGACGATGATCAGGGTGCGCTCGAACTGACCCATGTTCTCGGTGTTGATCCGGAAGTAGGCCTGCAGCGGGATGTCCACGTGTACGCCCGGCGGCACGTAGATGAAGGAACCACCCGACCACACCGCGGTGTTCAGCGCGGAGAACTTGTTGTCCCCCGCCGGGATGACCGAGCCGAAGTACTCCTGGAAGATCTCCGGATGCTCCTTCAGCGCGGTATCGGTGTCGAGGAAGATGACACCCTGCTGTTCCAGATCCTCGCGGATCTGGTGGTAGACGACTTCGCTCTCGTACTGGGCGGCGACACCCGAGACCAGCCGCTGCTTCTCCGCCTCCGGGATACCCAGCTTGTCGTAGGTGTTGCGAATATCCTCGGGCAGGTCTTCCCAGCTCTCGGCCTGTTTCTCGGTCGAGCGCACGAAGTACTTGATGTTGTCGAAGTCGATACCGTCGAGGTTGGAGCCCCAGTTCGGCATGGGCTTGCGGTCGAAGATGCGCAGCGCCTTGAGCCGGTTCTCCAGCATCCAGGGCTGCTCGTCCTTCTTGGCCGAGATATCGCGGACGACCTCCTCGGACAGACCACGCTGCGCACTGGCTCCGGCCGCATCCGAGTCGGCCCATCCGTAGCCGTAATTACCCAGTGAGGCGATCGCCTCCTCCTGGGTGAGCGGTGGCACCTGATCGGTGGTGGTCGTCATTCGGCGCTCCTTCCGGAGTCGTTCGGTGCGTCCGCTGCGGGCTGTGCAGCGGTTGAGGGTGAAGCGTTGTTCGGTCGGTCGGCGGCCGTCGGCAGCACGGTCAGCGGTACATGGGTGGTGCAGGCGCAATCACCGTTGGCAATGGTGGCCAGCCGCTGGACATGCGTACCGAGGACCTCCCGGAAAGCCTCGAGTTCGGCCTCGCACAGTTCCGGGAACTCTTCGGCCACATGAGCGACCGGGCAGTGGTGCTGGCAGATCTGCACGCCCGCGCCCACCCGGCGGGTGCTGGCGGCGAAACCGGCGTCCGAGAGCGCGGTAGCGATCTCCTCGGCCTTGTCCGCGGTACCGGACTGCACCGTAGCGGCCCCGGAACCGCAGGCCGCGGGTTCCGGACTGTGCGCCGGGAGCGGGTCGATCCCGTCGACCAGGGTGCGCGCGCGTCGGCGGGCGAACTCGGTGACGGCTTCCTCGCCCCCGATCTCACGGAGCTGGCGGATGGCGGCCCCGGCCAGGTCGTCGTATGCGTGGCCGAGCATGCCGCGCCCGGCAGCGGTGAGCTGATACTGCTTGGCGGGACGCCCGCGGCCCTTCTGCTGCCAGGGCGCCGAACGCCCCGCGCGCGCCTGACCCGATTCGATGAGGGCGTCCAGATGCCTGCGCACCCCCGCGGGAGCCAGACCCAGTGCGCTACCTATCGCGGTCGCGGTGATCGGTCCCTCCTCCAGCAGCAGCCGGACGATGGCGGCACGGGTATGCCCCTCACCGCCGGCCACGGGCACACCGACGGACCCGGTTCCGGTGCGGTGACCAGCCCTTTCGTCCGCATTCGGCAAACCCATAGTTTTCACAACATCAGTGTGGCGGAATTCGTTCCCGAAATCTAATAAGGGTGCCCTGACCAGGGGGGCCACCGGATGGCGCCGCGCCCGGCAGAATTCCGCGAAATCGCCTGCTCGGACGAGAAACACCCGTTCGCGACGCTCTCCCCGGATCGACGGAGTGATGTGCTTCACTGCGCCCGGGAGTTCTTTCGCCCGCCGATGCGGCACCGGAAAATTTGCTGCCCGGATGCGCCGGCTCATCCCGGCACCGGCCGCCGGACCACACCGCCGGGCCCGGCCTTCCCGGGCTCGGTGTCGTTCACCGGTCCGCGTGGCATCCGATACTGCGGCCCGGACACGCTCCACGGTAGCTGGGATGTGCTCGGCCCCGGATCGGGCGGGCGCGACCGGGCGAACACACCGTCGCTCCGCCACCCGTCCCGGCGATATGCTCCGGCCCGGGGACCGACACTGCCGCCGGCGAACTAGTCTCGGTGACCGTGGCAGGACAGGCAGGCGCCCCGGGCGCAGTGGTGACGCGCGGGCAGCGCGCACTGAACGGCCGGCGCGCGCTGAAACTGACGCGGCGCGCACTCGGACTGGATGTCCCGCCCGCGGACCACACCATCGCGATACTGCACAGCGACGAATCCGAGGTGCCGGGGCTCGATCGCCGGGAGCGGGCACAGCTGGACCGGATCCGGTTGATGGGTGCCACAGGCACCGTGCTCATGGCGATCAGCGCGCTCGGTATCGGCGCTCAGCCGGTACATCAGAATCCGACCTCGGGCATGCGTGTCCTCGGTATTTTCGCGCGTGCCCATACCGGGTCGCTGGCCATGTGCATGGTCGGCACCGTCACCGTGGTGCTGGCCTGGCTGCTGCTGGGCCGGTTCGCCGTCGGCGGGCTCGGCGGTTCGCCGCTGCACCGGCTCACCCGGCGCCAGTTCGACCGCACACTGCTGCTCTGGATCATTCCGCTGTGCGTGGCGCCGCCGATGTTCAGCAACGACGTCTACTCCTATCTGGCGCAGAGCGAGATCGCCGCCCGCGGTATCGACCCCTACCAGGAAGGTCCTGTCGCGGGTCTGGGTATCGACAATGTGCTCACCAACAATGTCCCCAATATCTGGCGCGAGACGCCGGCCCCCTACGGCCCGCTGTTCCTGTGGATAGGCCACGGCATCGCCGAACTCACCGGGGAGAACATCCTGGCCGGGGTTTGGGTGCACCGGCTGCTGGCCCTGGCGGGAGTGGCGCTCATCGTCTGGGCGTTGCCGCGTCTGTCCATCCGCTGCGGGGTGGCCCCGGTGAGCGCGCTGTGGCTGGGAGTTGCCAATCCCCTGGTGCTGTTCCATCTCATCGGCGGCGTGCACAACGACGCGCTGATGCTCGGCCTGATGCTGGCCGGCCTGGAATTCATGTTGCGCGCGATCCACGGAATCCCCGGAAACGGCGGACCACCGGCGCTGGACGGCCGCGGGTGGGCGCTGCTCATCGGCGGCGCGGTCGTGATCAGCCTGTCCTCGTCGGTCAAGGTCACCTCGATCATCGCGCTGGGCTTCGCGGGCATGGCGCTCGCCCGCCGCTGGGGTCCGGGGCTGCGGCCGATCCTGGCCGCCGCGGGGCTACTCGGCCTGATCGCCGTCGCGGTGACGGTGGTGATCAGCACCGCGAGCGGTCTCGGTTTCGGCTGGCTGTATACGTTGAACACCGCCAACGCGGTACGCAGCTGGATGTCGCTGCCCACAGCGCTGGGTATCGTCACCGGATTCGGCGGAGTGCTGCTCGGCCTGGGCGACCACACCACCGCGCTGCTGAGTATCACCCGGCCCATCGCCGCCGTGGTGGCGGGATTCATCACGGTGCGCATGCTGGTCGCCACCTGGACCGGCCGGCTGCATCCGGTCGGCGCGCTCGGCGTTTCACTCGGCGCGATCGTGCTGCTGTTCCCGGTGGTCCAGCCCTGGTATCTGCTGTGGGCCATCGTCCCGATGGCCGCCTGGGCCACCCGCCCGGCCTTCCGGGCGCCGGCGATCGGGATCTCCGCGGTGGTCAGCGTGATCCTGATGCCGCGCGGGGCCGACCTCGAGGTGTTCCAGATCGTGGGCTCCGCGGTGGCCACCGTCATCGTGTCGCTGCTGTTCATCGTGGTCACCCGGAATGCGCTGCCCTGGCGGGCGCAGCAGGGGGTGTCGGCCCCGTCACAGCCGGCCGGGGCCTACGGTGGGACCTCGTGACCGCTTCCCGCGTAGCCGCCGTCGAGGTGGACCACATCGCCAAACGCTACGGCGAGACGATCGCGGTGGACGGTATCGGCTTCACCATCGAACCCGCGCAGGTGTTCGCCCTTCTCGGGCCGAACGGCGCCGGTAAGACGACCACCGTGGAGATGTGCGAGGGCTTCGTCCGCCCGGATTCGGGGCAGGTGCGGGTCCTCGGCCTCGATCCGATCACCGATTCCGAACAGTTGCGGCCCCGGATCGGAGTGATGCTGCAGGGCGGCGGCGCCTACCCCGGTGCGCGCGCCGGGGAGATGCTGGATCTGGTCGCCTCGTATTCGGCGAACCCGCTGGATCCCGGCTGGTTGCTCGGCGTACTGGGGCTGGCCGATCACCGCCGGACCCCGTACCGCCGGTTGTCCGGCGGCCAGCAACAGCGGCTGTCGCTGGCCTGCGCGCTGGTGGGCCGCCCGGAGATCGTCTTCCTGGACGAACCGACCGCGGGGATGGACGCGCAGGCACGGATCATGGTGTGGGAGTTGATCGATGCGCTGCGGCGCGACGGGGTGAGCGTTCTGCTCACCACCCACCTCATGGACGAAGCGGAGGAACTGGCCGACCATCTCGTGATCGTCGATCACGGGCGGGTCGTCGCTTCGGGCACTCCGGCCGAGGTCACCGCGCACGGCGCGGCCGGCCAGTTGCGTTTCGCGGCGCCGCCCAAGCTCGATCTCGGACTGTTGCAGCTGGCGCTGCCGGAAGGTTTCGCGCCCAAGGAGACCAGCCCCGGCTCGTATCTGGTGGAGGGCGAGATCAATCCGCAGGTGCTCGCCACGGTGACCGCGTGGTGTGCCCGGGTGAACGTGCTGGCCACCGATATCCGTATCGATCAGCGGCGGCTCGAGGACGTCTTCCTGGAATTGACCGGACGGGACCTGCGCGCATGATGCGGTCTCTCCGCCTTCGCTACGAGCTCCGCGGAGCGCATCCATCCACCCGGCAAAGGCCCACCGAACCACCAGCTCTCCGCCTTCGCTACGAGCTCCGCGGAACGCATCCCACCAAGGAGTACGGTTCCGATGACCAAGCCTGATCGGGTGGAAAACCGGTTCGCACCGGGGACTTTCGCCCCGGAACCGCGACCTGCGCCGCGCCTGGCCATGTTGGCGGCGCAGACGCGACTGGATCTGGTGCTGCTGCTGCGCAACGGAGAGCAGCTGCTGCTCACCATGTTCATTCCGATCACCCTGCTGATCGGGCTGGCGCTGCTCCCGTTCGGCGACATGGGTCCGGACAAGATCGACAAGATCGTGCCGGCGGTGATGATGGTGGCGGTCATGTCGACCGCGTTCACCGGGCAGGCCATCGCCATCGGTTTCGACCGGCGTTACGGCGCCCTCAAACGACTCGGCGCCACACCACTGCCACGCTGGGGCATCGTCGCGGGTAAGAGCGGCGCGGTCCTGCTCGTGGTGATCCTGCAGGCGGTCCTGCTCGGGTTGATCGGAGTGGCACTGGGCTGGCGGCCGGCCCCGCTGGGACTGCTGCTGGGCGCGGTTCTGATCGCGCTGGGCACCGCCACCTTCGCGGCGATGGGCCTGCTCCTGGGCGGCACGCTCAAGGCCGAGGTGGTGCTGGCGCTGGCCAATATCCTGTGGTTCGTCATGCTCGGTATCGCCAGTGTGGTCTTCGCCTCCGACGAACTTCCCGCCGCGGTGCACACCCTGGTGCGGCTGGTGCCCTCGGGTGCGCTGGCGGTCGCCCTGGAACACGCGCTGGCCGGCGGCGTCGACTGGCTGGGCGTCGCGGCGTTGATCGTCTGGGGTGCCGCCGCGGGGCTGCTGGCGGCCCGCTGGTTCCGCTTCGAATAACTCGACCACGACAAGTTGTAGTAGTCCGCCTGTGAGCGACCGAAAGCCGCCCGCTACCATCGTGACGTGCTGTATCGCGCATTCCTGCGACTCGTCGACCGGCTGCCGCTGCCCTCGCGGCGCACCCAACTGCTGATCGCCCTGGCGGTGATCGCCTCCCAGGCCGGTATCGCCGTGACCGGGGCGGTCGTGCGGGTCACCGCCTCGGGCCTCGGCTGCCCCACCTGGCCGCAGTGCTTTCCCGGCAGTTTCACCCCGGTGGGTGTCTCCGAGGTGGCTGTGGTCCACCAGGCGGTGGAATTCGGCAATCGCATGCTGACCTTCGCGGTGACGCTGTGCGCCGCTCTCATCGTCCTGGCCGTGACCCGGGCCCGACGCCGGCGCGAGGTACTGATCTACGCCTGGCTCATGCCGGGTGGCACCGTGCTGCAGGCGGTGCTCGGTGGGATCACCGTCCTCTCCGGACTGCTGTGGTGGACGGTCGCGTTGCATCTGCTGGCGTCGATGCTCATGGTGTGGCTGGCCGCGGTCATGT
>JABFXT010000631.1 GCA_013361595.1 Nocardia sp.
AGGTACCAGGTGTCGGCGAAGGCGCGCCCGGACGCCGGTCCCGGGCGCAGACCCGGCAGGGCCGGGTGGTGAATTCGACGCCGGAGCCCGTCGGCGGGTTGCATCTGCTGGGCACCCTGCGGGCCGCGGCGCCGCAGCAGCGGGCGCGGGGGCGGCGCACCGGTCCGCTGGTGCTCGCGCCCGGTGATCTGCGCGGTGCCCACCGCGAAGGCCGCGAGGGCAATCTGGTGCTGTTCGTCGTGGACACGTCCGGCTCGATGGCCGCCCGCGACCGGCTGTCCGCGGTGACCGGCGCGGTGGTGACCCTGCTGCGCGACGCCTACCAGCGGCGCGACAAGGTCGCGGTGATCTCGGTACGCGGCGACGAGGCCGAACTGGTGTTGCCACCGACCTCCTCGATCGATATCGCCGTCCGCCGCCTCACCGGACTGCGGACCGGCGGAAAGACCCCGCTCGCCGCGGGGCTGCGGAAAGCCCGGGAGGTGGTCTACCGGGAACGGGTCCGCGATCCGCACCGGCGGCCGATGCTGGTCCTGCTCACCGACGGGCGGGCCACCGGCGGAACCGATCCGGTGCCGCGTGCCCGCGCGGCGGCCGGCCGGCTGGCCCGCGACGGGGTCACCTCGGTCGTGGTCGACTGCGAGCGCGGAATGATCCGGCTGGGGCTGGCCGCGGAGCTGGCGACCGCCCTGGGCGGCACTGTGGTACGGCTCACCGAACTGACCGGCGCCTCGGTGGCCGATGTGGTCCGCACGGGTGCCGGCGGCGCGCGAGCGGCCTGACCCGGAC
This sequence comes from Nocardia sp., assembly GCA_013361595.1. GTDB lineage: Bacteria > Actinomycetota > Actinomycetes > Mycobacteriales > Mycobacteriaceae > Nocardia. The sequence goes on from JABFXT010000631.1 coordinate 790, forward strand.
CGGGATCACCGGTCGCGCACGAAACCGAATCGGATCGAGGAGATCGCATGCCCAAAGGGGTGCCGGAGCAAGTTCCCGACGACGGCCTGACCACCCGGCAGCGTCGTAATCAGCCGGTGCTCGCCGTCCACACCGGACCGGGCAAGGGTAAGTCCACCGCCGCCTTCGGGATGGCGCTGCGGGCCTGGAACCAGGGTTTCGATGTCGCGGTCTTCCAGTTCGTGAAAAGCGCCAAATGGAAGGTCGGCGAGGAAGCGGCCTTCCGCGAACTCGGGCGGCTGCACGACGAGACCGGTACGGGCGGGCCGGTGCAGTGGCACAAGATGGGCGAAGGCTGGTCGTGGACGCGTAAACAGGGCACCGAGACCGATCACGCGGCCGCCGCGCTGGCCGGCTGGCAGGAGATCGCGCGCCGGTTGCGGGCCGCGGAACACCGGTTCTATGTCCTCGACGAATTCACCTACCCGCTGAAATGGGGCTGGGTCGATGTGGCGGAGGTCGTACAGACGTTGCGCGAGCGTCCGGGGAACCAGCATGTCGTGATCACCGGACGGGACGCACCGCCGGAGTTGGTGGAAGCGGCAGATCTGGTGACCGAGATGACCAAGGTGCGCCACCCCATGGATGCCGGTCGTAAGGGCCAGCGGGGTATCGAATGGTGACCCGGCCCGGCGGCGCCCCCGGGACCGCCGGGAGCCGGTGCGCTGCCTGTCGCCCGACTCGGAATCCGGCGCGATGAGCGCCGCCCCGGGAGTAGTGCTCGCCGCGCCGGCGTCCGGTAGCGGGAAGACCACCGTCGCGACCGGGCTCATCGGCGCGCTGCGCCGTACCGGCCGGCGGGTCGCCCCGTTCAAGGTCGGGCCCGACTATATCGATCCCGGCTACCACGGCCTCGCCGCCGGCCGCCCCGGGCGCAATCTGGACCCGGTGCTGGTCGGGCATGACCGGATCGCCCCGCTCTACCGTCACGGTGCCCGCGAATGCGATATCGCGGTGGTGGAGGGGGTGATGGGCCTGTTCGACGGACGGATCGACGAGCAGGCCGTCGACCCCGTCGCGGAGGGCTCCACCGCTCAGGTAGCGAGCCTGCTGGGGCTCCCGGTCGTCCTGGTCGTGGACGCGCGCGGCCACAGCCAGAGCCTGGCCGCGCTGCTACACGGGTTCGCCACGTTCGACACCGGTGTCCGGCTGGGCGGAGTGGTGCTGAACCGGGTCGGTAGCGCCCGGCACGAACAGGTACTGCGCGCCGCCTGCGACCGGGTGGGCCTGCCGGTGCTCGGCGCGCTGCCCCGGCTGCCCGAACTGGAGGTCCCGTCCCGGCACCTGGGCCTGATCCCGGCGGTAGAACACGGTATCGCCGCGATGCGCGCGGTGGACGCCATGACCGAGCTGGCCGCCCGGCATATCGACCTGGCCGCGGTCGCCGCCCTGGCCGCCGCGCCGGAGGCCGGGCCGAGCTGGGACGCGGCAGCCGAGATCGCGGGCGACACACCGCCGCCCGAGGGGCCGGATCCGGTGATCGCGGTGGCCGGCGGACCGGCCTTCACGTTCGGCTATGCCGAACACCGGGAACTGCTCATCGCCGCGGGCGCGCAGGTCGCGGTATTCGATCCGCTGCACGACACCCTGCCGGCCGATACCGCCGGGCTGGTGCTGCCGGGCGGATTCCCGGAGGAGCACGCGGGCACGCTGGCGGCCAACATCGAGCTGCGCGCCGCGGTGGCCGACCGAGCCCGGGCGGGGTTGCCGATCCACGCCGAATGCGCCGGGCTGCTGTACCTCACCAGATCCCTGGACGGGCATCCGATGGCGGGTGTGATCGACGCGGTCGCCGAATTCGGGCCGCGCCTCACCCTGGGTTACCGGGAAGCGGTGGCGCTGGCGGATTCCACGCTGTGGCGGACCGGTGAAAGGGTGCGCGGCCACGAGTTCCACCGGACCCGGTTGGTGGAATCCGGTGCCGCTGCGCCGGCCTGGGGGTGGCGGGTCGCCGGGGAGCAGATACGGGAGGGCGCGCTCGTATCCGGGGTCCACGCCTCCTACCTGCACACCCATCCGGCCGGGAATCCGCTCGCGGTGCGCCGGTTCGCCGCCGCCGCGCGCGCCCACCGGCGCACCGGTCCCGCCGTGCGCACCCGATGACGGGACCACACCGCCGCCACGCTCGCCGCGACTCGGGTGGAGTGCGAGGATCCGGCGCCGGGCCCACCTCGCCGACGATGTCGTCCCGGCCGCTCGCGGTCGGGCTCGGCCTGCGTCCGGATCTGCCCGTCGAGCGGATACTCGCGGCGCTGGCACAGGCCCTTCCCGGGCGGCGGATAGCCTGCCTCGCGACCCTGGACCGCCGAGCCGGTGAACCGGGTCCGCTGGGGGCCGCGGCCGTACTGGGTGTGCCGCTGCACGGTTATCGCGCCGAGCGGCTGGCACGGGTACCGGTGCCGAATCCGTCGGAGCGGGTGCGCGCCGCGCTGGGGGTTCCGGGTGTGGCGGAAGCCGCGGCGCTGCTGGCCGGCACCGGGCCGTTGCTCATACCGCGACAGGTGGTCGGCGGCGTCGTGGTGGCCGCGGCCGCCGCGCCCGGCTGACCGGAACCCGCCGGAGCGGTCCGGCTCGATCCAGTCGTCGTCAGGGCGCCACCGACAGCAGATCCGCGAATCCGGTGGGGTCGTGCCGTCCGACGCTGGCGTGCTCGAAAAGACCCCAGCCCTCGGCATCTCCGCAGCGGGCGTGCGCGATATGGTCGGTCACACCCCAGGGGATCCGGCCGGCGATCGCCGGATCGGTCAGGTCGTAGCTGTTGGCCCACGACCAGTCCCGGCCCTTCCACTGTCCGTGCTGCCAGTCGGGGTCGCCACCATAACCGCAACCGATATGCAGCGGGATCCCGGTGACGGTGCGGATATCGATGGTCAGCGGTTTACCGTCGGACGTGGACAGTTCCAGGCTCGCGCGTTCGGGATGGCGAGTCCCGGACCGGTAGTCGATGGTGATCCGCGGCCAGCCCAGTTGTTCGACCGAACCGTCCGGGAACACCCGCACGGCGTCGTTGAGGGTGCGATAGCCGTCCGGGTTCTCCTGGATGATCACCACTACCGCGAAATCGTCGAAGCGCAGCGGTACGTACAGCCACCAGAACCCGCCCGGCCCCTCGGTGGCGGCCCGCCCGGGGGCTTCCGCTTCGCCGACGGGACGGATACCCCAGGACCGGTCCCGCGTACCGGTCCAGATCGCCGGATCCACCGTGATGTCCTCGCCGTGCAGCGCTATCGTGCCCGACCAGGAACCGACCTGGGCGAATCGGGAGGCGTCCAGGGTCGGGCGGTTACCGGCGAGCATGACGTGCGGCTGCTCCTGGATCGCCGGGAAGGCGCCGGTCCAGGTGATATCCAGGCCCAGGTCCTCGTGATCGCACACCACGCGGACCCGGTGCAGCGGTTCCACGACCTCGATCCGGTATCCGCCGACCGCCATATCGAGGCTCCGATCGGTGCGGGCGTCGGAGAACCGCACCGAGGTGATCTCGTCGCCCCGGCGCACCGCCGCGTAACCGTCGACGACACCGAGGTTCGGGTACACCCCGAACCCGGTGACGAGCATGAGGGCGCCGTCCCGGTTGTGCGCGTTGAAGTAGCTGCGGTCGTAGAAGTTCCGATCACTGGACGCGGCCCGGGCGATGGGCAGCGGCGTCTGGTGGATCGGGAACTCGTCCAGCGGGCCGGGGCCCGTGGCCGGGGTGTGGCCGGTGGTTTCGCTCATCTCAGTCCCATCCGTAGGTGCCGTCGAGCATGGCTTCCAGGGTGGCGCGGTGCATGATGTAGTCGTCGCGCTCGGCCGGTGCGGTGTCCTCGCCCATATGGATCATCCGGCGTTTGATGCGGGCCATGACGATCGCGTGCCGCAGCGCGGAATAGGTGAGGTAGAAGTCCAGGTCCCGGACGGTGTGTCCGCTGACCTGCTCGTAATGCGCCACCACCTCGTCGCGCCGCACGAAATCGCGGAGCCCGGGGAAATCGAAACCGGTGGCGATGTCCTGGAAGAAGCGGTGCAGGAAGATCATCCACGCCAGATCGAGTTCGCGTGGCCCCAGCGCGGCCATCTCCCAGTCCAGCACCGCGATCGGGGTGAAGCCGTCGTAGATGATGTTGCCGGGCCGGGCATCGCCCCAGCTGAGCACATCGGGCCCCGGATCGTCCGGGAAGTTGCGGTCCAGCCATTCGAAAGCCCGCTCGATCAGCGGGATCTCGTAACCGTCGTCGGCCAGCGCCCAGTTGTACCAGGCACGATCGGCGTCGATATGGCGGCGCAACGCCGAACCGGGCCCGTCCAGTTCCGGGAACCGTTGTGCCGGATCGGGTAACGCGTGGATGCGGGCGAGGATCTCGAGGGTGTTGCGGGTGAGTTCGGAGCGCTCGGCGGGCGTCGCGTCGTAGAGCCAGCCGGCGAATACATAGGGCGGATTGTCGCCGGGGATCCGTCCCTGTATCCGGTCCATCACGAAGAACGGGGCGCCGCAGGCCGCGCTGCCGGTTTCCAGCCAGCGCAAGCGCGGTACCGGGACATCCGTGGCGGCGGCCACCTCGCCGATGACCCGATACTGCAGTTCCAGATCGTATTTCTCGAAAACCGGGAACGCGCCCTCCTCCGGGATCATCCGCGCGACGAATGCGCCCCCGTCGGGTTCGCCGCCGGATTTCCAGTGCGCGTCGAACAGCACCGAGGCGCTGGACAGGCCACCGGCCTGCGGGCGCTGCAGATTGCTGATCACCGGGGGGTCGTCGGCCCCGACCCGCTGTCGCAGCCATTCGGCGAGCTGCCCGGCCAGTGAATCCAGATCGCGTTCGCTGGTGGTGAGCTGCATATGTTCGGTGGGGTTCACATCGTCGGGCATCATCGTCCTCCTGACGCCATCCGGCCTCGGCGCGGCGACCGGCCCACCACCGTCTCGGTGACACGCCGTCGGGCCGCCTGCGTGCGGGAACTGTAACGTGTTTCAGTCCGGTCGGGGCCCGATTCGGCGGATCCTCGGCCTGCGAGAACATCGCGTATCGGCCCCGCTGTCCGCCGGGCGGGCAATAATCCTTCGATGACCGGGGTGATGTGTGGTTCGTGACGACCGCGCGGTTCGGGAGGACGAAGATGAGCGTGACGCGTCGCCGGGGGAATCCGGGCGGACCGGGGCCGGCCGGCCGGGATCGAACGGCCGGAGACCGATCGTGAACCGGCTACGCAACGCGGTCGCCGTCGTCGTGGCGGCCGGGTTGCTGCTGGTGCTGGGGGCGGCGATCCGCCCGCTGTTCGTCGACGACCCGGCCCCGCCGGAAATCCTGTCCGCCACGGAGATCGGGTTCATCCAGGATATGGCGGCCCACCATGCCCAGGCGCTGGTGATGGTGCAGCAGATCGGAAG
>JABFXT010000658.1 GCA_013361595.1 Nocardia sp.
CGGGATGAGCGGGGAGTCGCACCTCGCTCAGCACGGCGAGTGCGTCGACGAGCTGCTGTTCGGTGTCCACGACCACCGCGCCGGCCTGCGCCAGCAGCGCGCGGGTCGTCCGCCACGAGGTGGCCAGTGCGCCGGTGTGGGATCCGGCGAACGCCGTGACATCGCTGCGGCCGACGACGAGCGCGACAACGGGTTTCGTGGTGGTCACCGCCCGGACCGCGGCGAGCAGGGCGGGTCCGTCGTCGACCGATTCCAGATGCAGCGCCACCGCCGAGATCGCCGGCTCGTCGCGGAGGTGATACAGGACGTCGACCTCGGTGATATCGACCCGATTGCCCAGGCCCACACCCAGTCCGACGCCGACCGATTGTTCGGACAGCAGGAACGACAGCGCGTGGTTCATCCCGCCGCTCGCGGCGACCACCGCGACCGGGCCGGGCCGGATGTGCGCCACGGTCGGCACGAAACTGACCGTGGCGGATCCGGGCCGGAAGAATCCGGAGGTGTTCGGCCCGAGGATGCGGATACCGGTCTCCGCGGCGATCCGAGCCAGCTCCCGCTGTCGTGCCGCCCCTTCCCGCCCTGCCTCGGCGAATCCGCCGGAACATATCAGCGCGGCACCGACACCGCATGCGGCGGCCTCGCTGATGGCGGCCGGGGTCGCGGCGGCCGGGATACAGAGCACGGCGAGGTCCACGGGACGGCCGTTGCTGCGGCACGCCTCCCGCAGGTTCGGTACGAACCCGTCGGCCTCGGTGGCGGGGTTCACGCCGAACACAGCCTGGATTCCACCGCCCCGGCGCACGGCGGCGGTCATCGCGGTGCCGAGTTTGCCCGGAGTGACGGAGGCGCCGACGACGGCTACCAATTCCGGCCGGAAGAGCCGGTCCAGGCCACGGATCCCGGGTTCGGTGCGGGCCGTCATCGGGTCGCCTCCCTCGCGGAACCGTCGGGCCCGCTGTCCGGCTCGAAGAGCACGGCGTCCGCCCGGCCCGCCAGCACCAGGGTCGCCGCACAGTCGCGTTCGCCCACCGCGCGCCGTTCGCGCACCGAATCGAGCCGGTCCGCGACGACCACGGGAATTCCGCGGCGCAGCCGCAGATGTTCCGCGCACAGCACCCGGGACAGGGCGGTGCCGCTGTGCACGACGACGGCCGAGGGCCCCCGATCCGCCACCGCGTCCACCTCGGCCAGCTCGCTCGCGCGCAGCGAGCTGCCCGTGAGCTCCGGTGCCGCGAACAGCCGCGGAGTCCCGGGTGGTGCGGTATCGGTGGCGACGAGAGTGGTCCTGCCGTCGCCGAATTCCAGTGCGCGAGCCGTGCGGGTGATCGGCCGGAGCAGCCGCGTTGTGACCAGTCGGTCACCGATCCGCAGCGGCGTGTCCAGTGGGGGCGCGCCGTGTTCGGCGAGCCAGGATTTCTCGACGGCGGCGACGAACGCGGGATCGCGCAACCGCACTTTCTCCGCCGAGATCGCCCGGCTGAAGAAATGGAACGCGAATTGCCAAGGTGCGAGCGTCCGGTGGTATTCGCCGAAATGATCCCACCAGGACAGGCTCGGCACCGACGACCGGTGGATCCTGTCCACCTGCGGCTGCCGGATCCGCTGGAACCGGTCCAGGGCCGCCGGGATGTCCCCCGGAGATTCCGCTAGCGACCCGGCCAGCGCGGCGGCGTCCTCCATGGACATTTTCGTGCCCGAACCCACCGAGAAATGCGCGGTGTGCACGGCGTCACCGAGCAATACGACCGGCGTGCCGGCCGTACCGGTCGCAGACCAGCGCTCGGTGCGGCGGGTGCGGAAGTTCGCCCACCGCGAGTTGTTGGCGACCAGCGGATGCCCGTCGATCTCGGCGGCGAAGAGTCGCTCCAGATAACGCTGGGTGCGGTCGTCGGACGGGCCCGGTGGCTGGGAGGTGTCGAAATCGTCCAGCCCGGCGCGGCGCCGGGTTTCCTCGTCGGTTTCGACGATGAAGGTGCTCAGACCACTGCCGATGGGGTAGGCGTGTACCGCGAAATTGCCGTGCTCGGACTCCTTGTGCAGGAAAGTGAGCCCGTCGAATGGGAACGTCGTACCGAACCAGATGAACGCGACCGCCGAGTCGGTGACGGTATGACCGAGGAGGGCGCCGAAACGGCCTCGGGTGGCGGAATTCGCGCCGTCGGCGGCCACGATCAGGTCGTAGTCGCCGGTCCGGTCCAGATCGTCCACCTCGACGGCGGTTTCGTAGTGGACGCCCACCCCGAGTTCGGTGGCGCGACGACGAAGCGCCTCCAGGAGAGTCCGGCGATGGATGGCGGCCATCCCGTTACCCGCGGCGGACAGCACCGTGCCCTTCGACCGGACGCTGATGGTGTCCCAGTGCCGCCCGTCGGCGGCCAGCGCGTCGCGTAGTACCGGGTCGACGGTGTCGATGGTGTCCAGCGTCGCGTCGGAGAAGACGACGCCGAATCCGAAGACATCCGAGGCCCGGTTGCGTTCGAAGACATCGATCCGGGCGCCGGGCACCGCCCGCGCGAGCGCGATCGCGGTGAACAGCCCACCCGGTCCGCCACCCACGCACGCCACGCGAAGCGGCTGCCGGTCCGCCCGAGGCTCAGCCCGCATCGGTGCCACCCGCCGCCTCGGTCCGGCCGAGGATCTCGGCGATCACCGAGTGCAGTGCCGCCACGGGATCCTGCCGGGAATCGGCCGCCCGCCAGGCCACCATATGGTCCGGCCGGACCAGGATCGCGCCGTCCTCGTCCACGTCGGCAAGGGCCCGGAAGTCGCCGTAGCTGTCCTCGTAGTCGCAGCCGCGCCCGATGGTGCGCACCCGGATCGGCAGCCCGAACCGGGCCTCCACCGCCGCGGCGGCCTCCCGCCAGACCTCGCCGCCGATACCGGTGAGCAGGGTGAATTCGCCCTTGCCGCACAGGTCGAAGGTGGACACCCGGCGTTGATCCCGGGTGAGCCAGACATGCGGGAGATGGCGGCCCGGCCGGGTGCTCGCGAAGTAGTACCGTTCCTCGTCGCGCGGGGCGGGTATCTCCGGACTGCCGTCGGCGACCACCGCGGCCGACCGGTAGTGCTGGTTCATTTCCACACCGTGGGTGTTGAAACACATGATCGTATCGGCGATCGCGGCATCGAAAGCGCGGCGCTGCTCGGCCGACTCGGGCGAGCGCAACTGCTCCAGCGCCTTGCCCATGGTCTCCGCGTCCGGTGAGGGCGGTAGTTGCAGGGCCATGAACAGCGGCGGCATCAACTCGTTGCTCGCGGTGGCGCGGCGCACGATCTGCTCGGCCACCGGAAGCCGCTCGTCCCGGTAGGTTTCCAGCAGTGCGGGCGTGGCCCGATCGCGCAGGACCAGCGCGAGTTTCCAGCACAGGTTGTAGCTGTCCTGGATTGAGGTGTTGGAGCCGAGACCGTTCATCGGGGAGTGCCGGTGCACCGCGTCGCCGACGCAGAAGACCCGGCCCGACATGTTCTCGGTCGCGTACATCGAGTTCACGGCCCAGGTCGACATGGATTCGATCTCGACCGCGACGCTGTCGTCGCCGATGAGCTGATGGGCGATACCGATACCGAGTTCCTCGGTCAGTTCGATCGGGCCCGCGGCGGGGTCGTAGCCCCAGACCGCGACCCATCGGTCCCACGGCCGCACCATCCGTAGCACACCGATGCCGTTGCCGCCGTGCCCGACCCCGGGCTGCATGAACCAGTACATATCGCCGGGGCGATGTTGCACGAAGTCGCTCAGGTCGGCGCGGAACACGATATTGATCGAGGTATCCGCCCCCGCCTCGCCGACGAGCGGCAGGCCCAGCTGTTCGGCGACGATCGAACGGCCGCCGTCCGCGCCGATCAGGTACCGCGCCCGGATCTCGTATTCGGCGCCGGTCACCCGGTCGCGGACGGTGGCGGTGACTCCGTCGTCGTCCTGGGTGAAGTGGAGCAGTTCGCTGTTGAACCGCACCTGCGATCCCCGGCTCGCCGCGGCGTTGACCAGTACCGGCTCGAGCTGGTCCTGCGGGAAATCACAGACCGAACAGGGGCTGGCCAGGTCGTGTTCGGCCCGGAAATGCGGATGGGTGTACCAGGTCCGCAACCTTCCCAGTTCGGCCCCGGCGAGGCTGGTGGCGTACACATGCTCGCCCATCAGATGCTGGGGGGTGGCCCGGCGCAGCACTTCGTGTTCCAGCCCGAGGTCGCGGAAGACCTCGACGGCACGCTGATTGGTGATGTGGGCGCGCGGGGTGTTCGCCACCCCACCGTGTTTGTTCAGCAGGACGGTGCGGATCCCATAGGTGGACAGCAGCGCCGCGGCGGCCGAACCGGACGGGCCGGCACCCACGATCAGTACTTCGGTTTCGACGACATTGTCAGTGTTCATGGCTCGGTTTTCTTCCGGGGGAACGAGATCCGGCTCAGCGGGCTTCGGTGAGGAACTGGCGCAGCAACGCCACATAGCGGGTCTGCTGTTCGATCTGGACCCAGTGCCCGCAGTGGTCGAAGATGTGCAACTGCGCGTTGGGCAGGTGCTGCTGCAGGTAGATGCTGGATTCCGGGAGGACGAAACGGTCCTGGAGACCGTGCACGACCAGGAAGGGGTGGTGCATCCGGCGCAGGGCGGCCGGTGGTACGGCCATCTGGGAGGGCGGTGACGAGAACGCGCTGCGGAAGGACCGCCGCACTTCGGGACGCAGGAGGTCGCGGTGGCGTTGCGCGACGATCTCGGAGAAGGAATCGCCGAGGATCTTCTCGTCGTGGACGAACCACCGCATCAGCGCCTCGAACGCCTCCAGCGAGGGATCGTCGTAGAAGGTCACCATGCGGATCACTTCCGGTGTCGGCGTCGAAGCGCCCCCGGCGCTGCCCATGAGCGAGACCCGGTCGAAGCGCTCGGGCGCCGTCATCACCAGATGCATGGCGACCGAGCCGCCCATGGAATTGCCGACCAGGTGGGCTTTTTCGATACCGAGTTCGTCCATGACCGCCAGCACCTGCCGGACGCGCATCCGGATCCAGGCGGTCAGGCTGCCCGGCAGTTCCTCCGGATGATCGGTCGCGCCGTACCCCACCAGATCCGGCGCGATCACCCGATAGTCGCCGGCCAGCAGCGGAATGAAACTGCCCCAGTTGGTGCGCGCGGTGGCGCCGGGACCGCCACCGTGCAGCAGGATCACGGCGGGCGCGTCCGGTGCACCGGAGTCGAGCACCTGGCTCGAATAGCCGTCGGTGGCTACGGTCTTCTCGCTGATCACGGACATGAGAATCGGTACTCCTCGCGGGTCAGGCTTCGGTGGTGGTGTTCATGACGTGGTTGTCGGCATGCGGTACGTAGTCCGTCGGGCCCCACATGGTCAGCGCGGTGGCGATCTCGTCGCTGGTCCACTCGATCGGCTCCCAATCCGGGTCGAGGATCAGATAGCTGTTGCTGAACAGTTCGACCCGGTGACCACTGCCGGGATCGCGGACGTACAGGAAGAAGGCCTGACTCACGCCGTGTTTGCCGGGGCCCTGGTCCGGGGTGATCCCGTGTTCGGCCAGGATGTCCGCGGCGCGCAGCAGATCCTGGGCGTTGTCCAGCCAGTAGGCCACGTGATGCATGCGAGCCGGGGTCGGAGCGTGCGGGTCTGCCATGACCGCGATGTCGTGCACCAGCGGGGTCACGCTCATCCAGCCGCCGATCACCTGGTCGGGCCCGGCGGTGACGTATTCACGCAGCTTGAACCCGAGCTTGTCGGCCAGCCACCCGTGCACTCCGCGGGGTTCGTGCGAGGTCCACAGGTTCACGTGGTCGATCCGCCGCGGTGCGATCCCGCGGTTCCAGGAGCGGTAGACCTGGTTCTTCAGCACCGACCGCTCACCTTCGGGCGCGAGCGGTTTCTCGACATCGAAATACATCGAGAAGCGGTGGCCGGTCGGCATGCGGAAACGAATGGCGTCGCCGATCCCCGGCTGGGTACCGTCCGGCTCCCGGACGGTCTCCACGCCGGACGCGGCGAATAATTTCTCGAATTCGGCGACATCCTCCGGTCGTTTCACGCGCCAGCCGACGTGATCCATATACGCGCGGTCGCCGGGCCGCAACACGAGACTGTGATGTTCGAATTCCATATTCGCTCGCAGGTAATACGCTCCACCGGATTCCTCGGTGATCTCCAGGCCGAGTACTTCGTGGAAGAACCAGAGCGATTTGTCGATATCCG